>NZ_CP120679.1:3080000-3262500 GCF_029537375.1 Bacillus sp. HSf4
TGCGCTTTGTTAGCCGCGTCTTTGCCGTCTTTTTCGACGATGCGGTCGTATTCGGCCCATGTGAACACTTTATCGCCGAATTCTTTTTCAGCCACTTCATAACCCCAGTTTTTGAAGGCTCCTTCAGTGAATTTCATGATGTTTCCTTTGTGTACGAGTGTGACAGATTTGCGGCCGTGTTCAATCGCATACTCGATCGCCGCTCTGACAAGCCTTGATGTTCCCTCTTCAGAAACAGGCTTGATGCCGATGCCTGATGTTTCAGGGAAGCGGATTTTGTTGACACCCAGCTCGTTTTTCAGGAAAGAAATCAGCTTTTCAACTTCTTCAGAGCCTTTCGCATACTCGATGCCGGCGTAGATATCTTCGGTATTTTCACGGAAGATGACCATGTCTGTATCCTCAGGGCGCTTAACCGGGGATGGTACGCCAGTGAAGTAGCGGACAGGGCGCAGGCATGTAAACAAGTCAAGCTCTTGTCTGAGAGCGACGTTTAATGAACGGATTCCGCCGCCTACAGGAGTTGTTAAAGGACCTTTGATCGCGATGAGGTATTCGCGGATCGCGTCAAGCGTTTCCTCTGGAAGCCATTCACCGGTTTTGTTGTATGCTTTTTCCCCGGCGTAAACTTCTTTCCAGGTAATCTCTTTTTCGCCGTTATAAGCTTTTTCAACGGCTGCTTCCAAAACCCTGGAAGCCGCTCTCCAAATATCAGGACCGGTTCCGTCCCCTTCAATAAACGGGATGATCGGGTTGTTTGGAACGTTTAATACTCCGCCAGAGACTGTAATTTTTTCACCTTGTGCCACAATAAAACCTCCCATAATATGTAATTCATATAGAAAAACATCTGTTTCCCCCGTGAGTGCGGGGGACAAGCATGTTTTTTTCATAGATTCAATGTTTTAGAAAGAACCGTAAGAGGCCGGCCAGACGAGTCGCGGGCAAACCTCTTTACATCGGTCAGCTTCTTTCTTCAATCGGAATGAATGTCTGCATGTCAGGGCCTGTATAATCTGCGCGCGGGCGAATCAGACGGTTGTTTTCATACTGTTCAAGAATATGGGCAAGCCATCCTGATACCCTGCTGATCGCAAAAATAGGCGTGAAAAGATCATGGTCGATTCCTAAGCTATGATAAACCGATGCAGAATAAAAGTCTACGTTCGGCGGGAGCTTTTTTTGAGATGTGACGATTTGCTCAGTCCGCTCGGAAATCTCAAACCATTTGCTTTCACCGGTTAAATTCGTCAGCCGCCTGCTCATTTCCTTCAAATGTTTTGCACGCGGATCTCCCTGACGGTATACGCGGTGGCCGAAGCCCATAATCTTTTCTTTCTTTTCGAACTTGGCTTGAATATATGAATCTACATTTTCCACTTCACCAATCTCTGAAAGCATTTTCATAACAGCTTCGTTTGCTCCCCCGTGAAGCGGGCCTTTCAAGGCGCCGATTGCCGCTGTTATACCTGAGTATACGTCAGAAAGCGTGGCTACGCATACTCTGGCCGTGAAAGTCGATGCGTTCAGTTCATGATCCGCGTGCAGGATCAAAGCTTTGTCAAACGCTTCCACTTCTATCGGCGAAGGTTCTTTTCCATTCAGCATGTAGAGAAAATTAGCGGCAAAGCCGAGTTCCGGATTTGGCTCGATCGGCTCAAGCCCTTTGCGGATTCTTGAAAATGCGGCGACAAGCGCAGGCATCTTGGCCTGTAGACGGACCGCTTTTCTGTAATTTGCATCCGAATCCATTTGATCTGCTTCTTCGTCGAACAATCCCAGTAAAGAAACGGCTGTGCGCAGTGCTGCCATCGGGTGGACTTTTCCATTTGAGTAGGATTTGAAATGATCAATTACTTCTTTGGGGATACCGGCATTCTCAGAAAGCTGTTTTTTTAGCTCGGTAAGCTCTTCCCTGTTCGGCAGCTTTAAATGCCAAAGCAGATACACAACTTCTTCAAAGCTGGCTTTTTGTGTCAAATCATCGATGTTATACCCTACATATGTAAGGGTGTCATCAATAATTGAACTCACTGATGATGTAGTGGCGACTACCCCTTCTAGGCCGCGTGTTGCTGTCATATACATCTCTCCCTTATTTAAAGATTTCCCCTTTTAAAATTAAACCAAAACCCTGGAGCAAAAACAACGCAGAATGTAAACACCACCTTTTGGCTCAAAAGAAAATGCTTACATAAAATCGTTTTTCAAATAAAACAATCGCGGTGTTTTATATACCATTCAATACTCCGATATGCTTAATGAAGATTAAGCCTATTTATATTATAAACAAATTTCAGACATTTGTTAAATGTTTAACTATAGTTTTTTTTTCTTATTTTTCCCCCCAATCGGCTTTTCTTTACAGATTTCTAGTAGTTTTACAGGCTTTATTTATATTCAATTATGTTTTTTTGAAAAAATACGATGCTGAAATTTTTTCGGTTCCGAAACGTTTTATTCTCTTATCAAACGAAAAAACCCCTTTTTTAAAGGGGTGCATTTTTTCGAGACTGTCTTGCCATGTATGCCTACGGAGTGAAATGCTGTACCGCCTGCATGACAAGATATGCGATGCCGGCGCCGATTAAAGGGCCGACCGCGACACCTTTAAATAAAGCGACGGCTAAAATCGTTCCGAACACAAGGGCGGTTGTAATATGCGGATCTTCCGCAAGCAATGTGATGCCGTTTTTGGCGATCAGCGCTACGAGGATGCCGGCGCCGAGGGCGATCCACGCATAATATGATTTCACCGCTTCACCGAGCTGCTTAAATCCGATCTCGCCTGTTGCAATCGGCACTAAAACGGCGATCGTAATCACCGTCACGCCCCAGTTGATTCCCTTGGATTGTATGGCGGGAAACAGCTTTTGGTCGAGGCCGACCAGCTTGATTAAAAGCAGGACGGATACGGCAATGATTAAAGACTGGTTTTTCGCAACTAAAGCGATCGCCAGCAAAAGTAGCAAAAATAAATTGGCTTGAGTAAACATCTGCTTTCATCTCCATTTTTTATTGACCTTTCTCATAATAACAAGACTCATGAATAAAATGAAATTAGGACACGCTTTCTGATCAGGAGGATTTTGACGTGAATCAATCCCATCTTGCAATTGCACTTCGGGCGGGCTCTGTGCTCATCCTCGCTGCGGCTATCGGAACGCTCGGCTACTACTCTTTCCCGTTAACCTATCCTTTTGTGATTGCCCTTATTCTCGCTGTCATCATCAATCCTTTTGTGGAATGGCTGGAAGAGCGGTCGGGCTTTCCGAGGGGTCTTAATGTCGCCATTGTACTGTCCGCTTTTTTGACAGCGGGGGCCGGTTTTTTAACATTGATCGTCGCCGAAATCGCCTCCGGTGCTGCTTATTTGGCCAAAATACTGCCCGCCCAGCTGAATCGGGCAGCTCTTTATGTCGAGCATTTTTTCACAAACAGAATCATGCCGCTGTACAATCAGCTTGCCGCATATTTTGACGGGCTCGAAGCCGGCCAGCAGGAATCCATCATCACGCAGATCGAACATTTGGGCAGTAAAATCGCTTCAAGCACCGCCTTATTCCTTTCTAAAATTCTTGAAACGGTGCCGCTTTTTTTCGCATTTCTGCCAAATACGGCAGCCGTGCTGATTTTTTCACTGCTGGCCACTTTTTTCATCAGCAAAGATCTTCATAAATTGAAAAAAGGAGCGCAGGCATTTTTACCAGAACGCCTGGTCTCGGGGGCAGCTGCGGTCTATGCTGAATTGAAAAAAGCACTAGCGGGATTTTTAAAGGCTCAGCTTGCACTCGTGACCATCACGATGGTTCTCGTGATGATCGGACTGTTCGTATTAAAGGTCAACCACGCGATCGCCATCGCCTTTTTGATCGCGATTGTCGATCTTCTCCCATATCTCGGGGCGGGGTCTGTGTTTGTCCCATGGATCGTCTATTTAGCGATAACCAAACAGCTGCCGCTTGCGATCGGCCTCGGGGTTTTGTACGTTGTGGTCCTGCTTTTCAGACAGCTTGCCGAACCAAAAATTTTGAGCAAATCGATCGGACTTCACCCTTTAAGCACGTTAATCGCCCTTTTTGCCGGGTTCAAGTTGTTTGGGTTTCTCGGACTGATCATGGGTCCCGCGCTTCTCGTCCTTATTCAAGCGCTCTTTACGACGGGGATTTTAAAAGATATATGGCTATTTATTATAAAAGGAGAGCAAAAATAAACGACAATCCGCATTACAGCAGGCTGCCGCACCAATAAAACTATTTGATGATTTTCACCCGCCTGCCTTCAGACATCCTTTTCAGCTTGCGGGACAAGAATGGCTTCAGACGGTTGCGTGAAGCCGGAAACAGAAGCAGCAATCCGATGATATCCGATAAAAACCCGGGCAAAAGAAGCAGCATGCCGCCAATGAAGATACAGAGCCCGTCTAAAATCGCATCTCCGGGCATCTTTCCGTATTGAAGATCCCGCTGCACCTTGTGGTATACCTCGATCCCTTGTTTTTTTGCGAGAGCTGCACCGAGAAAGCCCGTCAGGATGATCAGCAAAACGGTCGGAAGCACGCCGATCCAATTAGCCGACAATAAAAACAGACCGATTTCACTAGCGGGGAAGATGACGAGAAATAATAAGAAAAACTTCATTGCTTTCACCTCGTGTTCTTAGATAGAAGCGAACGGCCGCTCTTTTTTTGTGCGCGTTTTCATAGCTTGCAAAAAAAGAAGGGAAATGGATTCCCCTTCTTTTCCGGAAAATGACAAGATATTAAAGAACGCTTGCACGTCCTCTGTAAACTGCTCCTCTGGCTGAGTCGACCGTAATTTCTTCACCTTGTTTCAAGATGGAAGTGGCATTTTCGACACCGACAATAACAGGAATGCCGAGGCTTAAGCCTACAACAGCCGCATGGCTTGTTAAGCCGCCTTCTTCCGTGATCAAAGCACCCGCTTTTTCGATCGATGCGATCATATCGCGGTCCGTGCATTTTGTCACCAATACGGCGCCGTCTTTCATTTTTTCGCTCGCGTCTTTCGCGTTTTCGGCAATGACCACTTCTCCTATCGCCGATTTACGGCCAATTCCTTGTCCTTTTGCCACCACATCACCGACAACATATACCTTCATCAAGTTCGTTGTACCGGCTTCACCGACAGCACCGGCTGTAATCACAATCAAATCGCCATGGCGGACAAGGCCTGTATCAAGCGACTTTTGCACCGCATTTTCAAGCATCTCATCCGTAGAGCTGTGATTTTGGCCGCTCGTAGCGAAAACGCCGAAGACAAGAGACAGCTTTCTTGAAACGGAGTCATTGACAGTAACGGCAACGATCGGCGCCTGCGGGCGATATTTGGAGATCATTCTCGCTGTATGGCCGCTTTCTGTAGGCGCCACAATCGCCGAAACATCGAGATTAATCGCTGTGTGTGCAACGGACTGGCCGATTGCATCGGTAATCGACATACCGACTTGTTTGCTCCTTGCAGAAAGAATTTTTTTATGGTTGAGCGCTTCTTCTGAGCGGGATGCAATATTGTGCATCGTCTGCACGGCTTCTACCGGATAATTTCCGGCTGCCGTTTCACCTGAAAGCATGATCGCATCTGTGCCGTCAAAGATCGCATTTGCGACATCGCTCGCTTCAGCGCGCGTCGGACGCGGGTTGCGCTGCATGCTGTCCAGCATCTGTGTTGCCGTGATGACAGGCTTGCCGAGCGCATTACATTTTTTGATCAGCTCTTTTTGAACGAGCGGCACCTCTTCCGCCGGGATTTCAACGCCCAAATCGCCGCGGGCAACCATCAGGCCGTCAGACACTTCCAGAATGCGGTCGATATTATCGACGCCTTCCTGATTTTCGATT
This sequence comes from Bacillus sp. HSf4, assembly GCF_029537375.1. Classification (NCBI taxonomy): domain Bacteria; kingdom Bacillati; phylum Bacillota; class Bacilli; order Caryophanales; family Bacillaceae; genus Bacillus; species Bacillus sp. HSf4. Next base: position 3,085,861 of record NZ_CP120679.1, read on the forward strand.
TTCGGGATAATTTGGATGTCTGTTGCGCGATGCTCTTCAAGCAATTCGCGGATTTCAAGAACATCTGACGGGCGGCGCACAAATGACGCAGCGATGAAATCGACGCCTTGTTCAATTCCGAAGACGATATCCTTCGCGTCCTTTTCCGTAATTCCCGGAAGGTTCACACTGACACCCGGCACATTGACGCCTTTTTTATTTTTGAGTGTTCCGCTGTTCATGACTTTCGTCAAAATTTCGCCATTATCTGCGTTCACTTCGATGACTTCAAGACCGATCAGGCCGTCGTCAAGTAAAATGGTTGAACCTGCTGACACATCATCAATCAAACCGTCATATGTAACAGAAATTTTTTCTGTCGTCCCAATGACTTCCTCCATTGAAACGATCAGCTGTGAACCGGCTTCCAGCTCAATTGCACCATTTTCCATCGTGTGCGTGCGGATTTCCGGCCCTTTTGTATCAAGAAGAATCCCTACATCTTTTCCGAGCTTGGCGGCCGCTTCGCGGATGTTTTTGATCCTTGCGCCGTGCTCTTCAAAATCTCCGTGGGAAAAGTTGAGACGCGCCACGTTCATTCCGGCTTCCATCAGCTGAGTGAGCTTTTCCACACTTTCGCTGGCCGGACCTATTGTACAAACGATTTTAGTCTTTCTCATATTGCTTCCTCCTCGGGTTTACACTAGATTGACAGTTCTTGAGACAGGCGGTACATGCTCTGGTCAACGGTATGTTTCTGATCAAGAATTTCAATGATATCATGATGAACAAGTTTATTATTTTGAATGCCTACACAGCGTCCGCCTTTTCCTTCAAGAAGCAGTTCAACCGCAAAGGCTCCCAGCCGGCTCGCCAATACGCGGTCAGCGGCCGTCGGTGATCCCCCGCGCTGAATGTGTCCAAGAACGGATACTCTAGTTTCGAGATTTGTGGCTTCTTCGATCCGTTTGCCGAATTCAACTCCGCTTCCGACACCTTCTGCAACGATGATGATGCTGTGTTTTTTGCCGCGCTCATGTCCTCTTTGCAGTCTGGCGAGGATCTCTTCCATATCGTAGTCGGCTTCAGGAATCAGAATCGATTCCGCTCCTCCGGCCAGACCTGACCATAGTGCGATATCTCCGGCATGGCGGCCCATTACTTCGATCACATATGTACGTTCATGAGATGTCGCCGTATCCCTGATTTTGTCAATGGCGTCAATCACGGTGTTTAAGGCCGTATCAAAGCCGATCGTCAAATCTGTTCCAGGAATGTCGTTGTCGATCGTTCCCGGTACGCCGACGCAAGGAAAACCGTGTTCTGTCAGCTTCTTGGCTCCCATATAAGAACCGTCTCCGCCGATGACAACTAATCCTTCTATCCCATATTTTTTCAGGTTCGCTATGCCTTTTTCCCGTCCTTCTACCGTTTTAAACTCTGGACATCTTGCTGTATAAAGCTTTGTTCCGCCGCGGTGGATGATATCTCCGACAGAACCGAGTTCTAGCTTTTCTATTTTGCCGTTGATTAAACCTGAATAACCATTATAAATTCCGTAAACTTCCACATTATGGTATATCGCTTTCCTGACAACCGCGCGAACAGCCGCGTTCATTCCAGGGGAATCCCCGCCGCTCGTCAATACTCCGATACGTTTCATCTTTTTCACCTCTAAAACTTATATAATTTACCTTAACACGTACATTGCCGCAAAAACAATGAAAAAGGGATGTAATTTTTCTGAAAATCCCTTATAAAACCTTAATCATTATACAATTAAACAAACAGTTTTTAAATAAATTTTAAACAAACTCTTTGAAAAATCGCGGCAAATGACACAATCCTTTCACTTTCTTCGCTCTCATAAAAAATAAACGTGAGCCAAAAGGCCTCACGTTTACTTATTTTACCCCAACATATTGGTTTTCAGTCGAGATTTTTCCAATTGATTTATATTTGTCATATCTTTGCTGGATTAACTCCGTTTGATCCAGTTTCAACAGGGACTTGAGCGCATCTTTCAGCACTTCATCAATATATCCGGCCTGCTTCTTCACATCGCGGTGTGCTCCGCCTCTTACTTCTTTTATAACATGATCGATAATATCTAATTCTTTCAGATCGGGAGCGGTGATTTTCATTGTTTCAGCCGCTTTTTTGGCGAGCCCTGAATCCTTCCAGAGAATCGCTGCCGCGCCTTCTGGAGAGATCACCGAATAAGTTGAGTTTTCCAGCATGAATAAGCGGTTTGCAACGCCGAGCGCAAGGGCTCCCCCGCTTCCTCCTTCGCCGATGACGATGGAGATGACGGGCACGGAGAGTCCTGCCATTTCAAAAAGGTTTTTCGCGATGGCCTCGCTTTGCCCTCTTTCTTCAGCCGCTTTTCCCGGATAAGCTCCTTTTGTATCGATAAAGCAAATGATCGGCCTGTTAAATTTATCAGCTTGATGCATCAGCCTCAGCGCTTTTCGGTATCCTTCCGGATGCGGCATCCCGAAATTGCGGCGGATGTTCTCTTTTGTATCCTTCCCCCGCTGTTGGCCGATGACGGTAACAGGAAGCCCCTTGAACTTGGCGATGCCGCCGACAATCGCTTCATCATCACCGAAATAACGATCCCCGTGGCATTCGAAAAAATCGGTAAAGAGATGTTCGATATAATCGAGCGTTGTCGGACGGTTCGGATGCCTTGCAATCTGGACTCTGTCCCAGGCTTTCAGGTTTGTATAGATATCTTCTTCAAGCCGTTCCAGACGCGCTTCAAGCTTTGTAATTTCAGCGCTTAAATCCATATCCGAATTCTGTGTAAACTTTTTCAGTTCGGCAATCTTATCGCGCAGTTCGATTACCGGCTTTTCAAATTCTAATTCTCCAGCCACTCGAGATCACCTCCAGTTTGGTGCATGCTTAAAATGCTGCCGAGCGTTTTTCTCATGTCGGCTCTGTGAACGACGGAGTCAAGCTGTCCGTGTTTCAGCAGGAATTCTGCCGTCTGAAAATCCTCGGGCAGTTCTTCACGGATCGTTTGTTCAATAATTCTTCTGCCTGCAAAGCCGATCAGGGCGCCTGGCTCGGCGAGATTGTAGTCTCCGAGGGACGCAAAGCTTGCGGACACCCCGCCTGTCGTCGGATGTGTCATCACCGAAATGATCAAGCCTTGTTCTTCGCTGAAGAGCTTCAGTGCGGAGCTTGTTTTCGCCATCTGCATCAAACTGAGAAGGCCTTCCTGCATTCTCGCTCCTCCGGAAGCTGTAAAAATGATGAAAGGAATTTTTTCTTCTCTCGCTTTTTCAATCGCCAGCGTAATTTTTTCACCGACAACAGATCCCATGCTTCCCATTCTGAAGCTTGAGTCCATTACTGCGACGACCGCCGGATGCCCGTCGATCATGCCTTTTCCGGTTACGACAGCCTCGTTTAAAGACGTCTTTTCCTTGTCTTTTTCAAGCTTCTCCAGGTAACCCGGGAATTCGAGCGGATTTTCCGAGACCATATCCTGATTAAATTCTTCAAAAGTCTGGTCGTCAACCAGGCTTTTTATACGCTGCTTCGCGTTCATTTGCAGATGATAGCCGCAGTTCATGCAGACCCTTAAGTTTTTATCGAGCTCTTTTGTGAGCATGATTTTTTTGCAGTTGGGGCATTTGGTCATAATCCCTTCCGGCACATCTTGCTTCGCCTTTTCCGCGGGAACGGAAGCGTATTTCTTTTTCTTTTTAGTGAATATATCTTTTAACAAAAGATTACCTCCCTTTTTGAAGGGTTCTTCATATATGCCTGTCCTGCTCATAGACTAGAACATCACTATACCGAAACTATTGTACTTTTTTTGTCAAACCGTGTCATCCTCAATTCGACATTTTTAATCGGCAAACGCGGAAATCAAGGTGAACGGGATCAGCGGGCGGCAATTTGATATATCAGCCTTGAGAGCGGATACAAAAGATTGAAAAAGCAGGCCGAAAAAAATTTCCCGGAAGCGTCTGACTCCCCTGGCGCATCTCCAATAAGAGGAAAAAACGCGCAGTTCATTTGAGAAACAGCGCGTGACAGCTCCCTGAAACAGGGCTGTCACGCGCTGATCAAAATGAGAAGTTTTAGTTTTCTTCGATCACTGCCAGTTTTCTTGTTTTTTCAGCGACTTCTTCAGGATCTACATCGATCCTCGCCACCCCTGTCTCCATCGCGGCTTTGGCAACAGCTTTGGCAACGGCCGGGGCGACCCTCGGATCAAATGGAGCCGGAATCACGTATTCAGGTTTTAGTTCTTCGTCGGAGACGAGCGATGCGATCGCTTCAACAGCGGCGATTTTCATCTCTTCGTTGATGTGGGTTGCGCGTACGTCAAGCGCTCCGCGGAAAATGCCCGGGAATGCGAGGACATTGTTCACCTGGTTAGGGAAATCTGAGCGGCCTGTGCCGACGACGCTTGCTCCGGCTTCATGCGCTTCGCTAGGCATAATTTCCGGATTTGGGTTGGCCATGGCGAAAATGATCGGCTGATCCGCCATGCTTTGAACCATTTCTTTTGTCAGGGCTCCTTCTACAGATACACCGATAAAAACATCCGCATCCTTGATCACGTCTTGAAGCGATCCTTCTATTCGGTTTTTATTTGTGTACTTGGCAACCTCGGCTTTTACAGCGTTCATGCCGTTCGGACGCCCTTCATAAATCGCGCCCTTTGTATCGCACATAATGATGTCGCGAACGCCAAAATGATAAAGCAGCTTGATAATGGCGATTCCGGCCGCACCGGCTCCGTTGGCCACAACTTTAACGGAGGACATCGATTTGCCTGACAGCTTAAGGGCATTGACAAGGCCTGCTACAGTAACGATTGCGGTACCGTGCTGATCATCGTGGAACACCGGAATTTTCGTTTCTTTTTTGAGGCGTTCTTCAATGACAAAGCAGTTCGGAGCCGCAATATCTTCCAGGTTGACACCGCCGAATGTCGGCTCAAGCAGCTTGACCGTTTCAACAATTTTATCCACATCCGATGTATTTAAACAAATCGGGAAAGCGTCCACACCAGCGAAGCTTTTGAAAAGCACCGCCTTTCCTTCCATGACGGGAAGGGCGGCTTCAGGGCCGATATTGCCGAGGCCGAGCACAGCCGTCCCGTCTGATACGACTGCTACCATGTTTCCCTTCATTGTATAATCATATACTTTGCTGTTGTCATCATAAATGGCTTTGCATGGCTCCGCTACACCGGGAGAATACGCAAGGCTTAAATCATCCGCATTTCGAACCTGCACTTTTGATTTTGATTCTAATTTACCTTGGTTTACTTTGTGCATATGCAGCGCTTTTTCTTTCAATGACATATTAACAAACACTCCTTCAAGGGAATTCTGTCTAAAATTTTGCTTCGGGTCCTGCTAAGATTCTTGTAAAACGAGCAATAGAATCTTAAAAATGATAACACAATTCCCGCATTTTTTTAATCGAATATGCTCATATCGGCTGCTATCTGAGCACAACATTTCTTTCGCCGACGACGCTTTTCAGCCTGTAAAGCACGGCGTGATCGGCCGTTATGCTGTACGCCTCGGGAAGCTTCATCGTTTGTTTTTTCTTTTCGTAGTAGATGCAGACCGGTGTACCGCCTTTGTGCTCAAGCAAAATGCTGCTGATTTTTTCAAGGATTTCTTGGTTATGCTGATTTTCCTCCACTTTGATATAAACGGAAGGCTGCCTTTTGGTGTGCAGCGATTCAAGCAGGGAAACTGAGGCGACAATCAGCTGGCGCTTTTCGTTTCTTGTCTCGATGCGCCCCTCCGCAAAAACCTGCGCCCCCTCTTCCAATATCGGCGAAAGCTGTCTGAACTGCTCTGGAAAAACGACCGCTTCCATTTCCCCGCTTTCATCGCTCAATTCAAGAAAAGCCATCGTCTGTCCCGTTTTTGTCCGGATCGTTTTCATTTTGGTTAAAAGCGCGCCGAGCGCGGCTTTTTTCTGATCTGAGGCGAGAAGCTGAATGATCGGATGCGCCCCCGCCTCAGCCAATCGCTCGCGATGAACGGAAAGCGGATGGTTTGAGAAGTAGATGCCGAGCGTTTCTTTTTCGCGGGCAAGCAGGTCGACGAGCGGCATTTCTTCCGCTTCTGCATATTTCGGCTTGATGGTCAAGCCTTCATCAAGGAAGAAGCCGAGCTGGTCATTGTCCCCGGCAAATAATTCAGCATGCTCCAATGCGATGTCTATCGAAGCCAGCAATGTGGCGCGGTTTTCGCCGAATTCATCCATTGCCCCGGCGAATATTAACGCTTCGATCGTTTTCCTGTTCACGCTTTTCACAGAGGTCCTGACGCAGAAATCGAACAGGTCGGAAAATGGCTTTTCCCTTCTCGCTCTGTAAATGTCTTTCACCGCGGAAATGCCGACGCCTTTCACTGCTCTCAGGCTATAGCGGAGCGCGCCGTTTTCAACAGTGAACGGGTAGCCGCTTTTGTTGATCGAAGGCCCCAAAACGTTCAACCCTTTGCCTTTTGCTTCATAGATGTACTGGGCAAGCTTCTCCTCATTGCCGATCGCGCTCGTCAAAAGCCCGCACATAAAATACAGGGGAAAATGAGCTTTTAAATAGGCGAGCTGATAGCCGATCATGCTGTAGGCAACCGCATGGCTGCGGTTAAAACCGTAATTGGCAAATTTCACAATCAGATCGTATACCTCATTTGCTGATTGAGCGGAATATCCTTTTTTCAAACACCCATTAATAAAATGATTTCTCTCTGTATCAAGGATTTCCTTGTTTTTTTTGCCGACGGCTCTTCTGAGAAGGTCGGCTTCCCCCAGTCTGAAGCCCGCCATTTTTGATGCAATCATCATGATCTGCTCCTGATAGACAATGACTCCGTACGTGTCTTTTAAAATGTCCTTCAGATCTTCGTGCGGGTAAAATACCGGAGATTGGCCGTGCTTTCTCTTGATGTACAGCGGAATATTTTCCATCGGTCCGGGGCGGTACAGGGCGTTGACGGCGACAATATCCTCAAGGCTAGTCGGCTTCAGCCTTTTTAAGACATTTCTCATGCCGGCTGATTCGAGCTGAAAAATACCCGTTGTATCCCCTGCCGACAACAGTTGAAACGTTTGCTCATCGCGATAGGAAATATCCGAGAGATCAATCTTGATCCGTTCCTTTTTTTCAATCAGCGCCTTGATCGACTCGATGAGCGTCAAGTTGCGCAGGCCGAGAAAATCCATTTTCAAAAGTCCCAAATCTTCCAGATAGCTCATGGAATACTGTGTTAAATATACGCCGTCATGGCCCTCCTGTATCGGTATTACATTGGTCAGGGGCTCTTCGCTTAAGACGACCCCTGCCGCGTGAATCGATGTATGGCGCGGCAAACCTTCGATTTTTTGGGCCGTTTTAAATATCTCCTGCAGCTTTTTTGATTCTTTGAGTCGTTTGCCGAGCTCTGAAGAATGTTCCAGGGCTTCTTTTAATGTGACTCCCGGCTTGGAAGGAATCAGCTTCGCCAGCTGATCGGCTTCCTTCGGGCTGATGCCCATCACCCGTCCGACGTCTCTTAGCGCCGCTTTGGCGGCCAGTGTTCCAAATGTAATAATCTGGGCAACATGCATGTCGCCGTATTTATTTTTGACGTACTGAATGACTTCATCCCTTCGCGTATCCGGAAAATCGATATCTATATCAGGCATGCTGATCCGCTCGGGATTTAAAAACCGCTCGAACAGCAGCTTATGTTTGATCGGGTCCACATCTGTGATAAACAGCGTATAGGCGACAAGAGAACCGGCCGCAGATCCGCGGCCCGGGCCTGTAAAAATTCCGTTTTCGTGCGCAAATTTCATAAAATCCCAAACGATTAAGAAATAGTCGCTGAAGGCCATGTCTCGAATAACGGCAAGCTCATATTCAAGCCGCTCGGCATATTCCTGTGAAGGCGGTTCGGCAAGCCGCTTCCTAAGCCCTTCAAAGCAAAGTTCGGCTAAGTAATCGTCGGGATTCTTCCCGTCCGGCGCCGGATATTTGGGCAGACGCGTCTGGCCGAGGCTCAAATCGACGCGGCATTGCCTTGCGATCTTGATCGTGTTCTCCAATGCGTCGGGCTGGTCCTGATAAATCTCCAGCATTTCAGCTGGCGGTTTTAAATCAAGATGCTGATCGTTCTTCCCCTCCAGGTTTTCTCCGAGTTTTTCCCCCGCTTTAATCGCTTTTAAGCACGTATAGGCTGTGACATCCTCTTTCTCGATGTACCTGACGTCTCCAGAGGCGGCGATCGGAATTCCCGTTTTTGCCGACAGCTCAAGAATGCGTTCAGAAAGGAACGGGTCTGCTTTGTACGGCTGATATGACAAATAAAAGCTGCCTTCGCCAAAGATGGACTGATAGCGGAGCGCGGCCTCTTCGGCCTCTTTTGTCAGACCCTCTTTTAAAAGGGTTTCAACATAGCTTGTCTCACCTGTTGTCAGCGCGATAATGCCTTCATGATAGCTTTTGAGCCATTTTTCCTTGATGCCTGTTTTTGATTTTGACTGTAAAACACTGCTGATTTTCAGCAGATTATTGTATCCGTTATTTGTTTTCGCTAACAGAACGAGCGGATATGAAAGCTGTTCTTTTTCATCTGTCAAAACGGCTGCGGTCAGCCCGATAATCGGCTTGATGCCGCGTTTTTTGCACGCTTTGTAAAACTCCACCGCTCCGTACATGACCTCATCATCCGTCAAGGCCAGTGCGCTGTAACCCAGCTCTTTCGCCTTGGCCGTGAGATCCTCTACAGATGCGGCGCTGTTTAACAAGCTGTAGCCGCTATGTACTTGCAGGTGAACAAAAGGCATTCTGTCACCCCTTCCTTTTTCGAGCCATCTCTTTTCATTATAAGATGTGAGTGAATGAGAAACAAATGTTCTTTCTTGTCTTTTCGATCATACTTGTCTCGCTTTGTCCATATCATGTTAAAAGGTGAGGTGATCGAAATGGACCCTGAACAGCCCTTTTTGCCAAACTTTATCAGTTCTTATTTTATTGCGCTCGGCGTTCTTCTCGGCGGTGCATTGATCGGCGGCATCGGCGCTTACCTGTCGGGGCAGCCGCCTTTGTCGATTATTACAAGTCTTGCCAACCGACTGAAGATCTGGGCACTGGTCGCCGCCATCGGCGGTACATTCGATGCCGTTTACAGCTTTGAAAGAGGCATCATTGAAGGCAATACAAGAGACATCGTAAAACAGCTTCTCCTGATCCTTTCGGCGATGGGAGGAGCGCAGACAGGGTTTTTGATCATCAATTGGCTCACACAGGAGCATATCTCCTCATGAGAATTCCTCCTTACTATAAAAAGCCGGGATGGCAGCGTTTTTTTGCCGGAATGATGTGCGGAGCCATCGTCAGCTGGCTCGTTTTTCTGTTTACGTACGGCACCTTTCAGGAAAAGCAGGTCGTGATGATTCGTGAGCAGAAGGAGCGCATCGAAGACTTGAATGACCAGATCACCATTTACCGGGAGGATCTCCATAAACTGAATGAAGACAATAAAAGAAGACTGTTGATTCAAAGCGTGGACGTCAAGCTGATCAACGGGAAACAATACAAGCTGTCACAGCCTGACATGATGAATTTTGAAGAGCACATTCGCGATGATATTTCAGATGTCATTACAAAGGATATCGAAAGTGTTTACCGGACAAAAGAGCTTTTAAAGCGCACGATTGAAAACAAGGAATATACGATTAACGATAAAACCTACAAAGCCAAAGTGACTGAATTGACGATCTATACGAGGCTTTCTGTGGAAATTAAAATATCTTTTTCAGAATGAAAATATGGATTTTTTTTAACTATTTAAAGACATTCGTCGCTTTTTTCCATATTTTATTTTAAACTGACAGTAAGCGATACGAAAGCTAAAAAAGGGAGGAAGGCAGAATGTACATTTACAGTTACCATCAGCTGGCAAGAGATAAAGTCAACCGGATCAAGCTCGGCTACTCGGCTTATGCGGAAACTGAAAGTCTCGCGTCCCTTATCAAAAAAGAACTGCAAGCGCAAAACATTCATGTCTACGAAGATGTGACAGATCTCGGTTCCTGGTTTATTCCCGAGTAAACCGGAGCGCATGCAGCCCGTGCCGTCCAGGCTTTCTTATCTGACGGCGTATCAATAACGCAAAAATTGCAAACGCATACAATCATACTGCAAAAAGAGGGGATCCCCCCTCTTATTTGTATTCTGTGCAAATACGCTCCAAATCAGCGATGACCAAATCGGTGTCTTTCCAGTCATAAATGGAAGCCCCTGCTGCAAGCGGATGGCCTCCGCCGTTGTATTTTTTGGCCACTTCATTGACAATCGGCCCCTTTGATCGAAGCCTTACGCGGATTTGATCGCTTTCCTCAACAAAAAACACCCAGGCCTTGATACCGGAAATATTGCCGATCGTGCTGACGAGCTGTGAGGCTTCAGACGGCGTGATATTGAACTGATTCAAAATATCCTTTGTAATAAAAACGGAAGCCACACCGTTTTCCGATAACGAGACATTTTGATAAATGTATCCGTTCAAACGCACAACATTTAATTTCGTCTCATATAATTGATCGAAAAGTTCCTGTGAAGAAAACGGATATTCGATCAGCTCGCCGGCGTATTTTAACGTCTTTTTCGTTGTGTTCGGAAAGAGAAAGCGGCCGGTATCACCGACGATGCCGGCGTAAATCAGTTCTGCTCCTTTCACGGGAAGCTTCCATCCCGCCTCTTCTTTTCCGGTCAAATACAGTTCATAAATCATTTCACTCGTTGAGCTCGCGCTTGTATCCACCCACAAAAGGTCGCCGTACTGATCTTCATTCGGGTGATGGTCGATTTTGATCAGCTTGCTGCCCAACTTGTAGCGCTGATCGGAAATTCTCGCTTGATTGGCCGTATCACAAACGATGACGAGTGCATCTTCGTAAACCGAATCTTCAATCTCATCAGGGGTATATAAAAACGACAGCGATGGTTCAGGCGCTCCGACTGCAAAAATATTTTTTTCCGGATACGTTTCCTTCAGGATTTCCGTAAGGCCGCATTGAGATCCGTAGGCATCCGGGTCAGGTCTCACATGTCTATGTATGATGATAGTGTCATATAATGATATGGTTCTGATCAATTCTTTTTTCATGCCGTGCCCCTTCTTTACTTGTTTTTAACCATTAAATCATAATAAGTTGTTGGTGGAAAGTGAAAGTCATGACTTTTTATTGTAGAAAGCGGACCCGTTTATGTATACAATGGGTTTGTAAAACTTACAATGGAGGATGTCGATTATGCCGTTTTTTGTTTTTTTCATTGTGGTTTCAGCCATTTTGTATGTGTTCTACAAAGTAAAATATGTGCGCACAAAAAGGGCGGTTGAAAAGGAATACTTCTCCGCCAAATCGAGTATGAGCTTAGGCCTTTTTATCATGTTTTTCGGGATCAACCAGCTGTTTTTATACAGAGGGGCGCTCACCGCCGTGATCGGCGTCATTTTTGTGTTGACCGGACTCGGAAGCATGTGGGCCGGATATAAAGCTTATAAGCACTATGTCCCTCTCCTTGCCAAAGAAAACGAAAGGGAAAACGCCTGAGAAAAAAAGAGGGACATCGGCACGTCCCTTAGCTTCTTTCCATCAGCTGAATCATCATCATCGCTTTGCCGACGAGAGCACCTTGGTGAAAGACTTCTATATCCATTTTTCCGAATTTCCTTCCGGCTTCAAGTATGTTCGGTTTAATTTCAATGACAGACTCCATTTGCACCGGCTTCAAAAAATAAATCGTCATGCTCTCGATGACAAGATCGCCTTTTTTGTGTGAACGCAAAAAGCGGTTTGCCGCTTCGGTCAGTATAGTCGTAAATACGCCGTAGGAAATCGTCCCCAAATGATTCGTCATTTGCGGTGTAACTTCATATTGATATACAGGTGTGGGCTTGGTCTTGTCGTTTTCCGATTCCTTGAAACCGCCCGTTATGATGTCATCGAGCTTTTCACCGACCTGCGGCTGTTTTTGAATCATTTGCAACGCTTTTAAAACATCCTGTCTGCTGATCATGCCGATCAGCTTTTGGCGTTCATCGACAACAGGAAGCACTTCAATTCCTTCCCAGACCATCATCTGCGCCGCGGAAGCAACAGATGTTTTGCCGACCACCGTAATCGGATTTTTCGTCATGACTTTTTCAATCAGCACAGAGCGGTCATACCCCGCCACATCCTTTGAGGTCAAAATGCCGTGGATTCTCATCTGATCATCAACGACCGGGAAGCGGCCGTGACCCGTTTCAAAGTTTTTTTCATACCATCTTTCCAACTTTTCATGCGGTGATAAGCAGACCGTTTTTTCGAGCGGGGTCAAAATGTCTTCAACAAGCACGACTTCTTTTTTGATGAGCTGATCATAGATCGCCCTGTTGATCATCGCTGCGACGGTAAAGGTGTCATAGCTTGTCGATATAACCGGCAGCTCGAGCCTGTCAGCGAGCTCAATAATTTCCGGCTCCGTGTCAAAGCCGCCTGTTACCAAAACAGCCGCACCCGCTTCCAAGGCCTGGCGGTGCGCATCGAACCGGTTTCCGACAATCAAAAGGTTGCCGGCTCCGGTATATCTCATCATCGCATCAAGCTTCATGGCACCGATGACGAATTTATTGAGCGTTTTATGGAGCCCTGCTTTCCCGCCGAGGACATGCCCGTCAATCACATTGACTACTTCTGCATAGGTCAGCTTTTCAATGTTTTCTTTTTTCTTCTGTTCGATTCTGATCGTTCCGACTCTTTCGATCGTGCTGACATACCCTTTGTTTTCAGCTTCTTTAATCGCTCTGTAAGCCGTCCCTTCACTCACTTTCATCTCTTTGGCAATCCGTCTGACAGAGATTTTTTCGCCGACGGGTAAGGAATCGATATATTTTAAAATCTGTTCATGCTTTGTTGCCACTCGTTTCACCTTCATCCTCTGACTGCTAGATATGATTTTATTATAAATGCTTGGGCGTTTTGACCGCAATCCGGCTCAAGGCATTCAAGCAGGGGGCTCGCCATCCTCCATCAGCTTCAGCGCGTTCTCCAGCCAGGAACAATAACCATTTTCCCGCTCCAGCGCCCTTGTCAAAACCAAGTAATGGCCGAAGTGCGGAGACTGAAAGGAAACCGGATCATCCGCTTCATCTTTCAGCTCTTGAAGCCTTTCTTTTAAAAAGGCGGCTTTTTTCCTTCGTTTCAGAAGCTGGTCGGAAAAAAGGCCTCTGGCTTCATCAAGCTCCATCGAAGAGATAAAATATGCCTTTAGCATAAATTCGTCTTTCACCGTATCGGGGACAGGCTTGTAGGCTGTGAGCCACTCGTGGAGCTCGCGCTTGCCTTCCGGTGTGATGGAGTACATTTTCTTTTCCAATTTCTCCCCTTGAATCACGGTTTGAAATTCAATAAACCCCTCATCTGTCAGCTTTTTCAGCTCGGGATAAATCTGGCTGTGCTTCGCTGACCAAAACTGGCCGAGCTCAGCTTTAAAACGGCTGGTCATATCATAGCCGCTGAGGCTGCCTTTATCAAGCAATCCTAAAATCGCGTATTTCAATACCCTCATCATCATCCTCCAACACTGCTTTAATCGTCTCTCGCTCTATTTTATCATGATCGACATGTTTTGATTGACATATAAGATCAAAAGACCCCATAAATCTCTTCCCGTTGAGGTTCCATGATTCATAAAAATCATGATTTTAATCTTTTTCTAGTGATCTCCAATCAGGGTCTTTTATATCATCCTTATTTGGTTTTCGAACAAATTCAATACATCTTTCTTCACAAGCCCCAAATTCAAGAAAGTTTTTTTGCGCTTGCCTTAATGAAGGAATATTGGCACCGCCGGAAAAATCGGGATCATCGTATTGGACTTCGTCATCCTCCCAAAAACAAACAGCGCAAATGTCAAATGTGCCTGGGGGTTTTTCATCGAGGGTTTTGTAACCACAACATGGACAAGTATATTTCAATTTTCACACCCCCAATTCACATCTATTTTTGCACATTCGTTCTCACCGCACAACAATATTCATACGTAAAAACCTGAAGCGAAATGGATAAAACACTGGGTTCGTTATCAATCAAAATAAAAGCGTGAATTCATTTGCGAATCCACGCTTAAAAGCTTATTGCGATTGATCCCGTTAGAAAATCCGGTGCGGCCAGGCCTATTTCAATTCGATCGAACCGCCGACCTCAAGCACCTTTCCGACGCCGCCCGGCAGGCTGTCTGCAAAGGCGTGCGGATCCTGCTCGATCACAGGGAATGTGGAATAATGGACGGGAACGACTTGTTTCGCCCTGAGCCACTCTGCAGCAAGCTTTGCATCTTCCGGGCCCATCGTAAAATTGTCGCCGATCGGCAAAAATGCGAGATCAATATGATTCAGTTCACCGATAAGCTTCATATCTGAAAAGAGACCGGTATCCCCTGCATGAAAAATCGTCTTCCCTTCAACAGTCAAGAGAATCCCGGCAGGCATTCCCGTATAGACCAGCTTATGGCCGTCTTCTTCGGTATAAGCTGAGCCATGGAAAGCCTGGGTTAATTTCACTTTCCCAAAATCGAACTGATGAGAGCCGCCGATATGCATCGGGTGTACATTCAGCCCCTTCCAGCCGAGATAAACCGCCAGTTCATTCGGAGCTACGACAAGCGCGTTGTTACGCTTGGCGATGTCCACTGTGTCGCCGACATGGTCATTGTGGCCGTGCGTTAGAAGAATCACATCCGCTTTGACGTTTTCAGGCTTTAAATCTGTTAATGTGTTTCCTGTGATAAACGGATCAAATATGATATTATGCTTTCCCGTCTCAACTGAGATCACTGAATGGCCATGGTAAGTCACTTTCATCATATCCACCCCTAATATCTTTTTTAAAAACGGCTTAGAGAGAATGGCGGTTTATCACATTTAAGCCGCCTGTCGCCTCAATCACCGTTCCTGTAATGTAGTCTGAATCTTCGTCACAAAGAAATGCGATGATCCTCGCGATGTCTTCACCCGTTCCCGACCTGCCGATCGGTGTTTCGTTGTCAAGCGAAGCCCTCGCTTCCGAGATCGAGGCTTCCTTCATCTCCCCGACGATGTTGCCCGGGCAGACCATGTTGGCCGTAATGCCCGAGCCCGCTTCCTCGATGGCGATCGTTTTCGTCAATGAAGCAAGTCCGACTTTCGCCGCTCCAAAAGCGGAGCGGTGCAGCCAGCCGGGCGCGTGATCTGCTCCCTGAAATCCGTAGGTGATAATACGGCCGAACTTGCGGCTTCTCATGCTTGGAATGACCGCTTTAAACAAATGGAAGACAGCGCTTAGATTGCCTTCAAGCATGTTATACCATTCATCATCAGTATAATCCGCCAGCTTTTTCCGTTCAAATATGTATGGGCCGGCATTATTAATCAGCAGGTCGATTTTTCCAAACCGCTCGAGAGCAGCGTTCACCATGTGAAGCAAATCTTCCTTTTTCGTGACATCTCCCTTTACAAACTGCAGACGGTCGAGGCATGACCGCCATTCTCTTTTGAGGCGGCTGACGGCTTCTTCATCCTGCCTGTAATTGACCGTCACTGAATACCCTTTCTCCAAGAGCGCTTCGGTCACTTTACGCCCCAAACCTTTTGAGCCGGCTGTAATTAACGCATGGCGCACATCATTTCCCCCCAAGCATTGGTTCTCGGAATTCTCCATCATTGGCATGATATTCTTTTCTACTTATACTTTACTACAAAACCATGAGGATATCACATGTAGAGCATCGGCATTTTTCAAAAATGCCGCCATTAAAAAAAGCTGAAGCCGTCGATTGTTCAATCGGGCTTCAGCCTGCGCCGGCTTTTTATTGTTTGTCTTGATCTAAAAGCGGCTGTTCGTCATCATGAGCTACAAATCCGCTGAAATAGGCATCAGAGATTTGCTGGACGGTTTCTTTCTCGCCATCGGCATCAAACAAATATGCCGATTGTAACTGATCCTTTTTCATTCCTACACCCCACTTTTTCGATTCACAGCTTTATTTTGCCTTTGATCAGCATAGTTATGAATCGAAATCGGGTCATGTTAAAAATTGTTTAAAGATTGTTTTGCTTTTTGGATCGCTTCCGCCACTTTTTTAAATCCGGTTCCGCCTTCGCTCATTCTTTTCTCAACCGCATGATGGGGGTCAAGCACGATGTAAACATCTTCCTCAAAAAGCCCGCTCGCCTTTTTGAATTCTTCCATCGGCAGACCCTTCAGGAAAATGCCTTTCTCAATACAAGTATAGACAAGCTTGCCGACGACCTCATGCGCTTCTCTGAACGGCATTCCCTTTTTCGCCAGATAATCGGCAAGCTCTGTTGCATTTGAAAAGTCCTGTTCCGTCGCTTTTTTCATCATGCTTTTGTTGACCGTCATCGTTTGAATCATGCCGGCAAAGATCTCAAGGCTTCCTTCCACCGTTTGAACCGTATCAAACATGCCTTCCTTATCTTCCTGCAAATCTTTATTGTAAGCCAGCGGAAGACCTTTCATGATCGTCAGAAGCCCAAGAAGATCGCCGTATACCCGCCCGGTTTTTCCGCGGATGAGCTCAGCCATGTCGGGATTTTTTTTCTGCGGCATCATGCTGCTGCCTGTCGCATATGTGTCGTCAAGTTCGATAAACTTAAATTCCTGTGAGCACCAAAGGATGATTTCTTCGGAAAATCGCGACAAATGCATCATCAAAATGCTGCTTGCACTTAAAAACTCAAGGATGAAATCCCTGTCGCTGACCCCGTCAAGACTGTTTTCATAAATCGAATCAAAGCCGAGCAGTTCGGCCGAATATTCACGGTCAATCGGAAATGTCGTCCCTGCAAGGGCTCCGCAGCCCAGCGGCGATTTATTGATCCGTTTTAACGAGTCATTGTAGCGTTCTTTATCACGCTCAAGCATCCAAAAGTATGCTAAAAGGTGATGGGCGAAAGAAATCGGCTGAGCCCGCTGCAGATGCGTATAGCCGGGAAGAACCGTCTCCACATGTTCCTCCGCCTTCTCGACAAGCACACTTTGAAAGGCGGCAATCAGCTCGATGATATGCTCTGTATGCTGTTTTAAATACAGATGCATATCGGTCGCAACCTGGTCGTTTCGGCTTCTGGCCGTGTGAAGCTTTCCGCCGAGCGGTCCGATTTCATCGATGAGCATTTTTTCAAGATTTAAATGAATGTCTTCATAATCAACCGAAAAATCGAGTTCGTTTTTTTCCGCTTTATTTAAAAGAGATGTCAGACCTTCTTTTATTTTGGACGCTTCAGCTTCGGTTAAAATGCCGCATTTTTCAAGCATGGAAGCATGCGCGAGAGACCCGGCGATATCTTCTTTTACAAGCGCTTTGTCAAAGTGGATCGAGGCCCCGAACTCATCGACCCATTTTTCCGGTGTTTTTTGGAACCGGCCTCCCCAAAGCTTTTTCATGCTTTAATCTGCTCCTTTTTTTTGACGATGCTGTTTACTTTTGTCGGAAGTCCCCACAGTTCGATAAAACCGACTGCCGCATGATGGTCAAAAGCATCATCTTTCGTATATGTCGCCAGTTTTTCATCATAGAGAGAGTACTCGGAATGACGGCCTTCAACGATGGCATGGCCTTTAAACAGCTTGACGCGGACGACGCCTGTGACATGCTGCTGCGTTTCTTTCAGGAAAGCGAAAAGGGCATCTTTCAAAGGAGAAAACCACAGTCCGTTATAAATCACTTCCGCCATTTTTTGCTCGATCAATGGCTTAAAGTGCGCCACTTCTTTCACCAATGTCAAATCTTCCAGCTCCTTGTGCGCTTTGATCAAAGTCATCGCGCCCGGACATTCATAGACTTCACGGGACTTGATGCCGACAAGGCGGTTCTCCACATGGTCGATACGTCCCACGCCATGCTCGCCTGCCAGTTCATTCAGCTTCAAAATCAAGTCTGACAGGGAATACGGAACACCGTCGATTGATACCGGAATTCCTTGTTCAAAAGCAATTTCGATCACTTCAGGCGAATCAGGGGTTTTTTCAAGCGGCTTCGTCAAATCATACGCTCCTTCAGGAGGCGCTGCCCATGGATCTTCAAGAACGCCGCATTCATTGCTTCTGCCCCACAGGTTCTGGTCGATTGAATATGGGCTGTCAAGATTGATCGGAATCGGAATACCGTGTTTTTCTGCATATGCGATCTCTTCGTCGCGGGACCACTTCCATTCGCGGACGGGCGCAAGAACTTCCAGATCCGGATTCAACGATTTAATGGACACTTCAAAACGGACCTGGTCATTTCCTTTTCCGGTGCAGCCGTGTGCTACGGCTACGGCATTTTCCTTTTCTGCCACTTCAACCAGCTTCTTTGCGATCAGCGGTCTTGAAAGAGCTGAGACAAGCGGGTACTTCCCTTCATACAGCGTATGAGCCTGAAGGGCGATCAGAGCGAAATCCTGTGCAAATTCTTCTTTTGCATCGATGACATAAGAATGAACAGCTCCAACCTGAAGCGCTTTTTGCTGAATGAATGCCAAGTCCTTCCCTTCGCCGACGTCAAGGCAGCAGGCCACCACATCATATCCCTGCTCCTGAAGCCATTTGATCGCGACAGAGGTATCAAGCCCTCCCGAGTATGCTAAAACCACTTTTTTCTTTTGCGTCATTTTGTAAAACTCCTCTCATCTAGGTGCTCTTTTTTGTATAAAAATAAGTTTTGTCTAATAAAAATACATTTAATATGTATACACTTTAACAAGGAAGTCTCGTTTTTTCAACCTTTTTATAAAAAAAACTTCATTCATTTTTAATGAATGAAGTTCAGTTCATATTCAGCCTGTTTTCGTTGCATCAATCGGATTTTGTTGACTGCTTGTCTTTTCTCAGCTCTCTGATGACATGGGCGATTTCAGGAACAATCAGCTTTGACATCGCAAGCTTCACCGCACCGCTTGAACCAGGCGTCGCAAAAACGGCCTTGTTTTGGATAACGCCCGCCGCCGCTCTTGAAAGAATCGCGCTTGCACCGATATCCTCCGTGTAGCTGAGCATGCGGAATATTTCCCCGAAACCCGGAATCTCTTTTGAAAAGAGGGAGACAATCGATTCGATCGTCACATCCCTTGCTGCTATGCCTGTCCCGCCGTTCAGCAAAATCGCATCGATGCGGTCATCAAGGCAGCCTTCAAACACTGCCGCCTGAATGGCTTCTTTTTCGTCTTTGACAATGTCATATGAGATCACTTCATGGCCCGCTTCCTTCAAGAATTCTTTCATCAGCCGCCCGCTTTTATCCGTTTCTTCCGATCTCGTATCACTAACAGTAATGACCTTGCAGAAGACCCGGTCGGGCGCTTCTTTTTTGTGCTGCTCAACACTCATGGATGACGCCTCCTTTTTTGCATTCCTTTTTTATTATAAAGGGAAGCGGTGATAAAAAAACAGCCTTCTCTCTAGAGAAGGCTGCCATTTTAAAATTACTGGGCCAATCTTACAACATCTCTTGCAATCATCACTTCTTCATTCGTCGGAATGATGATGACTTTGACAGGAGAATGCGGATAGCTGATAAACGCTTCTTTTCCGCGGACATTATTCAGTGCAGGGTCCCAATATACGCCCATGAACTCCAGTCCGTGAAGAACGCGTTCTCTGACTTCAACGCTGTTTTCGCCGATGCCGGCAGTGAAAATGATCGCGTCTACACCGCTCATTCTTGCTGCATAAGAACCGATGTATTTATGAATTCTGCTTGCGAACACTTCGAGCGCTGTTTCCGCACGCTCATTGCCTTCTTTAGCCGCTTCAACGATGTCGCGCAAATCGCTTGAGAAACCGGAAACACCCAAAAGACCGCTCTTTTTGTTGAGCGTGTTCAGGACTTCGTCAGCTGTTTGTCCCGTTTTTTCCATAATGAACGGAATGAGTGCAGGGTCGATGTTTCCTGAACGCGTCCCCATCGCCACACCCGCAAGCGGAGTGAAGCCCATTGATGTATCGATTGATTTGCCGCCTTCAACAGCTGCGATGCTCGCCCCGTTTCCGAGGTGGCAGGAGATCAGGCGAAGTTCTTCAAGCGGACGGCCGAGGAGCTCTGCCGCACGTTCAGTTACATATTTATGCGATGTACCGTGGAAACCGTATTTACGGATCCCGAATTTTTCATAATATTCATATGGCAGACTGTATAAATAAGATTGTTCCGGCATCGTTTGATGGAATGCTGTATCAAAAACGGCCACGGCAGGAACATTTGGAAGAACTTCTTTAAACGCTTTGATTCCGACGATATTGGCCGGGTTATGAAGCGGCGCGAGTTCTGAAATCTCTTCGATCTCATGGATCATTTCATCTGTCAATAAAACGGAGTCGCTGAACTTTTCGCCTCCGTGAACGACGCGGTGGCCGATTCCGTCGATTTCATTTAAATCCTTGATGATGCCGAATGTTGTCAGTTTATCCAGCAGCATTTTTACGGCTACGGAATGATCCGGAATATCAGTTGTTTCACTTTTCTTTTCATCGTTGACAGAAATGGTGAAGATGCCGTTGTCCAGCCCAATTCGTTCAACTAAACCTTTTGTTAATACTTTTTCGCTGGGCATGTCGAACAGTTGAAATTTCAGTGATGAGCTTCCAGCATTGATTGCGATAATTTTGGACATAAAATGACGCTCCTTTTTACCTATAGTCCGGTGACTTTATGTTCGACCCGGATCATAAAAAATATGTATAAAATCGTTCTTAGTAAATTCAAAAAATATCTGCCTTACTCATTTAAACACTAAAGAACAATCCTTTTCAAGTCGAGATCTTGAATGATAGCGTTTTCAACAAGAAATTATTATTTTCTGAAAATAAAAACAGTCAGAGAATACCATCTCTGACTTGCTTAGTTCTTTTCCTGCCGAATCCAATTGTCGAGTTTAGCCGTCATGTTGAGCATCGCTTCTTGATTTGAAAACGACGGGATTTGAGCAAGCAGCACCTGTTTCGGCGCGATCGCCTGTTCCCCGTGCTTTTGCAGGATCAGGATGCTTTTGGCATGCGCCTCATCTTTAAAAATCGATGATGGCAGCTGGAGAACTGCATTAATATGCGCATGATCCTTTAAAAAGGTGCGCAGTTTTTCACTCTGGCTGCTTTCAAACAAATGGTTCGGAATCATGAAAAATAAATATCCGCCCGGCTTTGCGTATGTCAGGCTTTGTTCAATGAACAGATGATGTGAAAAAGAGTGTCCCTCATCGGCTTTCAGCTGGAATGCCGCAGCGCTTTCATCATCCGGATAGTATCCGACAGGAAGATCGCAGAGAACCGTATCGACCGGGTCCATAAAAATGGGCTGCAAGCTGTCCTGGTTAAACAATTCAATTTCTTTTTGCTGAAGGTTGGCCTGAACATACGCGAGCTTGATCAGTACATCGTCAATGTCTGAGCCGAAGGCTTTGCCCGCCTCATGAGAAAGCTGGTTTAAAACGGCAAGCAAAAGGTTGCCGGTGCCGACTGCCGGATCAAAAAGCGTCATCCCTTTTTTGCTCTCCATGAATTTGTTGACAAGATATCCGATAAATAAGCCGATGGTATCCGGCGTCATCTGTCTGTTCGGATGGGGAATTTCCTTCTGGCCTTTCAGTATGGCCAGCTGGAACGCTTTGCGTATCGATTCATGGCTGCATTCAAAAAAGCGGACTTTGCCGATAAGAGCCTCCAGTTTTTGTGCAGCTGCTTCAGACAATCCGCGGTTTGCATCCTCAGAAAAGTACGCCTCGCCAGCCTCTGCCAGAGCCTCTAAGTATGGAATGTCCCGATCGCCGGCAATGATGTTCGCCCCTACGTCAAGCCATTCATATATTGTTTCCACTTGATTGTTCTCCATAATGTCTCTCCTTATTAAAAAATCAGAGTCCATGAAAAGAGCTCCGGGGAGTTGATCACCTGGAGCCCTTTAAACGTTCATTTTACTTCACGAGCGATTTGGCAGCTTCAATCGCTTTTTCATAATCCGGATGATTTGTCGCTTCACTGACATATTCAGTATAGACGACTTTTCCGTTTTCATCTAAAACAAATACAGCGCGGGCAAGCAGCCTTAATTCCTTGATATAAACGCCAAACGCTTCCCCGAATGACATCTCGCGGTGATCTGACAATGTTTCCACATTTTCGATACCGTTTGCCCCGCACCAGCGTGCCTGTGCAAACGGAAGATCTGCACTGATTGTATACACTTTCACTGAACCGAGGCTTGCGGCTTCTTCATTGAAACGGCGGGTCTGTGCATCACATACCCCTGTGTCAATAGATGGGATGACAGAAATAATCGCCGGTTTGCCTTTGATATCTTGAAGTGTCACTTCTTCTAGCGAGTTGGAGAGCACCGTGAAATCTGGAGCCTGGTCTCCGACATGCACCTCTGACCCTACCAGTGTCACAGGGTTTCCTTTAAATGTAATTGAAGCCATCATCATTCCTCCTTCACTTATGTATGACTCTACTATAAAAGAGTTTAGGCCAAACTGCAAAACTTACGTTTAAAAACGAACAGAAAAAAGTTAACTGCATCAGGCAGTTAACTTTGAAGGGCTGCTATTCTTTAAAACGGTGTGTTGTTTTGCTGATTCATCTGTTGTTTTTGCTGGGCGTTTTTCTTAAACATTTGCTGAATCCGTTCAATCGTTTGCGGGGCCGCTTCCAAAATTTTGTCAACGACATGCGTATTTTCATCCAAATGCAGAATTTTGACGCCCGATGAGCCGACAATCAAAAAGGCGATCGGTGTGATTGAGACACCTCCGCCGCTGCCGCCTCCAAACGGAAGCTTCGCTTCCTTCCGCTCGCGCTCTCCGTCGCTTGCTTTTGATTCCGCTGGTTTATTGCCGCTGAACTCGCTTCCTCCCGCTGCAAACCCGAAGCCGACTTTGGAGACGGTTAAAATGACACTGCCGTCAGGTGTTTCTACAGGATCTCCGATAATGGTATTGACATCGATCATTTCTTTTAAATTTTCCATTGCGGTTTTCATCAAACCTTGAATTGGGTGTTCAGCCATATTCATTTCCTCCTATACTGATGAATCATTCTTTGTTGAACCCGACAGATGTTTAGGCAGCTTAAACAAGCCGCGCATTTTCCCTTTCCAATGAATAACGATTCTGAAAGCTGCGGTTATAGCATGTCCAAGGCGAAAATGGAATATACATGTCAGGTGCGTTTTGGAGGACGGCTGGTTAAAAGCAGGGATCACTTCATAATCGGGTTGATGATCAAAGCAAAAAAGCAGATCCAGCACAGCGATCACCCATCCCTTAACAGACCAGGCAGCACCCGTGATTATTCCGGTTAAAGCGGCATCGGAAAATCCGAGTACAGACGTCCATTCCAGTTTTGTCACATGTATTCGCTTCAAAAATCCGCGGACGATCGGCTGAAGATTGATGACCTGTTCGACCAGCTGTTTCATCTGCCTTATTTGATCCAGCATTTCCCCGTGGCCGACTTTTCTTTTCTTTTGATCTTTTTTTAAGGCTGTTTTCGTCCGTTCTTTCACATCGATCGTCATATCATCCGGATTGACTTTTATCAGGGGAATTTCCTTTTTGATGTGAAGAAGGCCGAATCCCGTTCGAATCTTAACTGTCAGGCGGTCATCATCAGATGAATGAAGGTATTCAACCGCCACGCGGATTTTCATGATCAAAACCGCTGCCAACAGAAGCAGCGCTCCGGCAATCCAT
This sequence comes from Bacillus sp. HSf4, assembly GCF_029537375.1. Classification (NCBI taxonomy): domain Bacteria; kingdom Bacillati; phylum Bacillota; class Bacilli; order Caryophanales; family Bacillaceae; genus Bacillus; species Bacillus sp. HSf4. The sequence goes on from NZ_CP120679.1 coordinate 3,109,593, forward strand.
ATGTATACCATGATTTCACTTCCTCTTATACTAGGCATTATGGGAAGAAATCCGGCAAAATAAACATGGCGGCTTCAGACAGCAAAAAACCCGGCTTTAAATAGCCGGGTTTTCATCTGCTTTATTTGTTTTCCGATACAATTTTTCATGTACAACTGCTGTATCGGCTATAAAATCGTGGACACCTTGTTTTTTCGGCGAAAACGCCACTACGATATACGTGATATACAGGCTGTTGATGTAGCGGCCGATGAATTCTCTGAAGAGGATAACATCCCATGTCAGCCCCTTTTCCGGAATCAGTGACACAACCTTCAGTCCGAATACCATTTTGCCCAATGTCTGCCTAAAGTACTTTGTCATGACGGCGAAGTAGGCAAAAAACACGATAGCCGTCGTGACCGAGTATAGTGAAAACGTAAATAACCCAGATTCTTTCGGTAGATTGAGCAAGCTGAAAACAGGAGATATCACTAAGCGGTTCAAGCTGCCGACGACAATGCCGTCGAGCAGAAAAGCCCAAAATCTGATCCAAAAACCGGCATAGGCATGCTCCAACAGCGGGGCCGATTGTTGCTCAGAAGCTTCAGCGGGCGGTGTTAATTCATGATGACCTTTTTCATCATAAGTCATATCCATTTTTCGGTCCCCTCCTATTTAGCGTATAAATACATCGCTCTCGGTGCGCCTGCTTGCGAAATCGCTTCTTTAATGTTTAAGAAGTCCACTTCGCTTTTAAAGATTTTGTTGGCGCTCATAGATAAAAGCGATGAGAGGCCTGTTGATTCTTTATAGCTGACAACGGATGCGCCCGCCATGCTTTTATGGTCTTTTTTCATCGCTTTCACCACATCTTCATAGTAGCCGAGTTCATCAACGAGATTGATCTTCTTCGCCTGGCGTCCGTCGTAAACACGGCCGTCGGCGATTTTCTTCACATCGCTTTCCGACATATGGCGTCCGTCAGCGATGACATCTACAAATCCTTCGTATGCATCATCGACCATGCCCTGCATGATTTCCCGTTCTTTTTTCGTCATGTCGCGAGTCGGAGACATGATGTCTTTAAATTCTCCGCTTTTAATCGTTTCGGTTTTCAGTCCGAGTTTTTCCGCAAGTCCGCTGTAGTTCAGGCTTTCCATAATAACCCCGAGAGAGCCTGTGAGCGTATCGGGGGCTGCGTAAATTTTATCGGCTGCCGTTGAAATATAATAGCCGCCTGATGCAGCCATAGACCCCATGGAAACGTAGATCGGCTTTTTCGTTTCCTTTTTGATTTCTTCAAGCTTCTTATGTATCTCAGCGCTTTCGTATACTCCGCCTCCCGGAGAATTGACGCGCAAAATAATCCCTTTTACCGCGGAATCATCCTTTGCTTTTTCAAGCGTTTTTAAGAATGCTCTGTGATTATACCCATCAGACCCGAGCAGGCTTGAAGCACCCCCATTATCGGCGATCGTTCCATTCACTTCAAGCACGGCGATTTTGCTTGATGAGCTGCCTTGTTCAAGCACCGTTTCCTCCTGTGTGTCATTGAGTCCAAACTGCATCTTGCCGTCCTCGCCAAAGCTGTCAAATACAGACAGCACAAGACTTATAACCGCAGAAAACCCGAAAATCCCCAATGCGATTACAAGCGCGATCCATCTTTTAGGATTCATCCTTTGTTCTCCTCCTTTAACATTTAAACGCTGCATGTCTTTGTACGTATATGAAGAGAAAAAGTTCATTATGATATGGCTTCATATACAAGAAATATTTAGGACATGGTAAACTAGGGTCACTGGTCATTTTAACACAATGTGAAATGGCAGAAAAATCTAAACTTCAACAGACAAAGGGGAGAATGATTGTGACAGACCGCCGGAACATTTATTTCTTTTACAAAAAAAGCGAAGAAACCGACGAACAGTGCAACAATCTGAAACAGCTCGCGGGAGAACACGGATTTCGCGTCGTTCATCATCATGAGGATGCCAATATTATCGCAAGCATCGGCGGTGACGGCACCTTTTTGCAGGCGGTGCGAAAAACGAATTTCAGGGATGACTGCCTTTACGTGGGTATCGCGAAAAAGGGGAAAGCTCATTTATATGCGGATTTTAATATACATGACACCGATAAAATGATTGAAGCGACAAATTCCGAACAAATCGAAGTCAGAAAATATCCGCTGATTGATGTGACAGTCGACGGAACCAACCGTTTTCAGTGCCTGAACGAAGTCTCCATTCGCTCCAGCATCATCAAAACGTTTGTCATGGATGTGTTTATTGATGATCTTCATTTTGAAACATTTCGGGGAGACGGTATGATTGTCTCTACTCCTACGGGCAGCACCGCCTATAATAAATCTGTCGAAGGTGCCGTTGTCGATCCGCTCTTGCCTTGCATACAAGTCACAGAGCTCGCATCGCTCAACAACAACACTTACCGGACGCTGGGGTCTCCGTTTATTTTAAGCGCGGACCGCAAGCTGACGTTAAAAATCGTCCAGGACGGCAATGATTATCCGATCATCGGCCTTGATAACGAAGCCTTCAGCACGATGCATGTAAAAGAAGTCGAGGTCAGCCTTTCCGGCAAGGTGATCAAAACGATTAAATTAAAAGACAACTCATTCTGGGAAAAAGTAAAGCGCACATTCCTTTAATTTTTTAAAAAAAGAGCAAGACTCCCGTCTTGCTCTTTTTGATGAAACTTATAGCGTAATTTTAACTTCTGCATTCATGCCGGGCAGCACTTTGGCGGACGGATTTTGAATCGAGATCTTCACTTGGACTTTTTCGGTGACTTTCGTATAGTCCCCGCTTGTATTGATTTGCGGAAGCATCGAAAATACCGAATTTGTCACATATCCGATCTCCTCGACTTTTCCTTCAAACGTTGCATCAGGGTCTCCATCAACTGTAATCTCCACTTTATCGCCCTTTTCGATGTCGTGCAATTCCGTTTCTTTAATATTGGCTGTAATATAAAGGTCATCCATATGAGCAGTTTGGCCGATGACATCCCCCGCGTTTACGATTTGATGATTGACGGCTGCATGTTTGACCAGTGTTCCGTCGGATAGAGCCTTGACGGATACCGACTGCTGGCCGTCTGATATTTCTCCGAGCTTGTCTCCGTCTGAAATATGATCACCTTCTTTTGCACTCCAGCCGCTTAATTTCCCTGATGCCGGAGCCGTTATTTTTGTCATGTTGGCGGAAACCTCTGCTTCATCTGTCGTGACATAATGTTGATTTTGATAATAGTAATACCCGCATACAGCGATAAGCGTTAAAAGTGCGATAATACCGATCATATTGATGATCACCAAACGTCCTTTACTCATGTTTATCCTATCTCCTTTTGTTGATTTGCTGAAGGCTCAGGCAGATGAAGCCGCTTTTGAACGAGCGATCTTCCCTTTCCGGTCGCCGCCTTTCCAATCGAAGCCGCGAGCAATATCACGCTAAGCCACAGCAGTATGGTAAACAAGTCATGATATGCACCGAGAGCTGAAGCTTTTCTGGCATTCGCAACAACCGTATAGGCCGCCATGTTTTTCGCATCACCGAGAGAGAGCCCGGTGCTGACAAAATGATGAATCATTTTTGACAATTCCAGCTGGATTTCAGGATCAGTCTCGCTGACATGGCCCCTGATCATCTCATAGTGGACGGCATTCTTCATTGAAGCAAACCAGCCGAACACCGGCGCAGCCCAGGCGCCGGCGAAATTGCGGATAAAATGAAGCGAAACCGACCGTTTTGAAGCTTGATGGATATCGCCGGCCAGCGCTGTGCCAAGCGCTCCCGACACCAATACCATACTGACGCCGCTGCCAAGCAAAAAGGCATGAAGATATAACGATTCCATCGGAACACCCGGTTGAACCGATCTCCATTCCAATCCGACGATGATCATTTCCACAGCGCCGACGCAGCCGAGCAATCCGGCGCCAACCTGATCATATAAAAGCGTGCTGAGCACGGCTGTCGCTAAAATCCCCGTGAAAAAACACATATAAAAGCGGGTGAGATTGTCAAAAGAAGCATCTGCAATATTTTCCAAAAATCCGTTTATCCCGGCAAGAGAAACAATGAGTGCAATGTGTGACACAACGGCCATGACTGTCCCGGAAACGGCTTTTGCAGACCACAGCGAACGAAACGGCACAAGCGGATCCGGGGGGCGCAAGTCTGTGATGATAAACAACGCCAAGATGATGAATCCAGCCAAAAAGAACGGCCACACATAAAAAGAGTGAACACCCGTCTTCTGCAAATTGATAAGCGGCACCGCCAACACAATCATGAGTAATGAGAGCATCAATACTCCCGTCTTATCAATCGAATGATGCTCCCGCTCTTCTGCTGTTTGTTTAGGCAAAGAAAAGAAACCGATCACCAGACAAAGGGCAGGCGAACAAATATTTAATATAAACACCCAGCGCCATGCATCCGCGCTCAATGACAGCGAACCAAACACCGCCCCGATGGCAGAGGCGCCGAACAATCCGCTGATGACGAAAAACAAAAACAAGTTGCGGATCTTGTTCGGAAACGAAATCAATTTGACAGGGAGAATCGTCAAAAATAACATCCCGGCGCTCAATCCCTGTATCACCCTTCCGGCGATAAGCGACAGCAAACCTGTTGAAAACGCGTCAATCAGTGAACCAAATAAAAATAAGGTGATGAAGGTCAAGTAGCTGTTCCTAATCCCGAACCTTCTTGAAAATATACGTCCAAGCGGAACACCGAGAGCAAAAGCAAGGTTTGACAAAATGGACGGGATCCGCATATCGTCCGGTGACAGATGCAGTCCATTTTGAATGACGACCTGGCTCAGCGTATAGGAAAGATTGAGAAAGTATTGCGGGCCAATGGCCAATATCGTTAAAACCGAAATGATAAAATATTTCGGAATGCCCATTTTTTTAGACCCTTGAATTGTCGCAGCGGATGGACCCATAAGAGCCCCTCCTTTCATTATATATTTCATAATACAAGTTGTATAATACAAGTTATATTATACATCCTTCTTTCAATAAATCAACAGGTTTAAAAAAGAAAAAGGCTGGTGATCTTCTGATCAACAGCCTTTAGCCGATTATTTGCTCCACTTTTTAAAATCCCGATTCAGCCTGGTTAAATGAGTTTCCAACGTATTCAGCTCTTCTTTTGTCCAGTCTTGAAGAACTTCGGTGTATACATGATAGCGGGCTCTTTGCACTTTGTTCAGAGTGTCAATGCCTTCTGAAGTCATTTCGACAAGGCTGATCCGGCCGTTTTTAGGATCGGGAAAACGCCTGATGAGCTTTTTCCGTTCCAAAGCGGAAACCTGCCGGCTTGCTGTCGAAAGGTTCAGCATTAAAGTTTCCGCCAGCGAGTTGATGGCAAGAGGACTTTGCTTATCAAGCTCACTCAGCAGCAGATATTCCGAGCGGTCCAGATTTCCAAACCGCGGACTGTAAGCTGTTGTCAGACGGACCAAAAGCGCGATTTCCTTCTCGATGTTCCGGAGTGAGTCACGCCCCAAAGGATATTCCCCCTCTTGTTTGGTTATTCAGCTTTCGTTTTACGGGCGATTTCCCGTTGTCTGAGTTCAAAACGCCTGATCTTCGCTGAAGGCGTTTTCGGCAATTCTTCAATGAATTCAATCTCCCGGGGATATTTATAAGGCGCGGTCATGGCCTTCACATGATTTTGCAATTCTTTTGCGAGGCGTTCGTCCCCACGGGACATATCCTTTAAGACAACGTACGCTTTGACGATCGATCCCCTAATGTCATCAGGGCTCCCGACCACCGCACATTCTTTGACCTCCGGATGTTTGATGAGCGCATCTTCGACTTCAAAGGGCCCGATCGTGTAGCCGGAACTGATAATAATGTCATCGCTGCGGCTTTCAAACCAAAAATACCCGTCTTCATCTTTCCGGCCCTTATCCCCGGTGATAAAATAATCCCCTCGTCTTTGGTGTTGCGTTCTTTCCGGATCTTGATAATATTCTTTAAACAAAGCCGGTGTGCTCAAATGCACGGCAATATCCCCCGTTTCATTCGGGGCGCAGACTTTCCCGTCCACGTTCACAATGTCAACGATGTTTCCGGGAGTCGGTTTTCCCATGCTTCCAGGCTTGATTTCCATCCCTTTCAGCACACCGACGAGCAGCGTGCTCTCCGTTTGTCCGTATCCGTCGCGCACATCCACATGAAAATGCTTTTTAAACGTGTCGATGACTTCCCTGTTTAAAGGTTCACCCGCTGAAACCGCGCTATGTACGGATGAAAGATCAAAGGTTGACAAATCATTGACCTTCGCCATAAACCTGTACTCTGTCGGGGTGCAGCACAGCACATTGATTTGATAGCGCTCCATCAGCTCCAAATAGGTTTCCGGATCGAATTTTCCATGATAGACAAATCCTGTCGCACCGCTTCCCAGTACGGCTAAAAAGGGACTCCACACCCATTTTTGCCATCCGGGTCCAGCCGTCGCCCAGACGAGGTCGTTTTCTTCGATCGCAAGCCATGCGGCAGCCGTCGTTCTTAAATGGGCATACGCCCAGCCGTGTGTATGAACGACGCCTTTCGGCTGACCTGTCGTGCCTGATGTATAGGAAATAAATGCAATATCATCCCGGGATGTATCCGCAGCTTGAAATTCCGCTCCGTTTGCTTGGTCCATTTCTTTAGAAAGATCGATCCATCCTTCTTGGCCTTCTCCGACTGAAAATGCCGTCAGCCCGCCGACAGACTCGACTTCCCGGAAAGAATCGGCAAATGACGAATAGACAATTGCCCCCTTTACACCGGCATGTTTGATTCTATATTCCAAGTCTTTTCCCCGAAGCATTTCAGAGCAAGGGATGACCACCATTCCCGCTTTTAAAATCGCCATGTAGACAGCATACGTTTCCAAAACGCGCGGCATCATCACGATCAGCTTGTCGCCTTTTTTCAGTCCCTTCCCCGTTAAAACGCTGCCGATTTTATCCGCCTTTTCGATCAGATCATGATAGGTCCACGACAATTTGCGCCCTGCTTCATCTTCCCAAATGAAAGCCGTTTTATTTGAAGAAGCCTTAAACTTTTCAATTTCATCAACCGCATTGTACTTAAGCGGCGCTATCAAATCTTCTCTTCTCAACGCATACACCTCTCATCTTTTGCCGTCTTTCTATTATACATAACCCTTTATGTATTCTGAACCATTTTCCTTTTTTGCCAATATAAAAAGAGTGGGGAAAACCCCACCCATTATCCATTGCTTTTCAATTTTCAGGTTATTGTTGTGGTCCACCCATTTGCTGTTGAGCGAAAGAAACTAAACGCTTAGTGATTTCTCCTCCAACTGAACCGTTTGCACGAGAAGTAGTGTCTGCACCAAGGTTAACGCCGAATTCAGAAGCGATTTCAAACTTCATTTGGTCGATAGCTTGAGCAGCGCCAGGAACCAATAGTTGGTTAGAACTGTTTTGTCTGTTTTGTTGAGCCATGTGTTCTCACCTCCTTGTGAGTATAGATTGTGTAAAAACACATGACTTCATGCAAATAATGATTGGTAATTGTATGCAATAAAAACAGACAAAACGGTGTGCCGCCAAACAGCTTTAAAAAAAGTCGGCAAATTTATCTTTCGCTTCTTTTTTGCTGCTTAATACGATCGTTTCCGTTTTTTCGACCGCTTCTTGAATGAGCGGTTCAAAATCCGTATAGCTTTCAAAGTGCTCGATTTTTTCTTTTTTCGGGCGTGTTTTCGGCGCTGTAGGAGTAAAGATCGTGCAGCAGTCTTCATATGGACGAATGCTGATATCATACGTGTCGATTTCTTTCGCTTTTTCGATGATCTCTGTTTTATCCATTCCGATCAGCGGCCGCAAAACCGGTGTGCTCGTAACGGCATTGATGGCATACATGCTCTCCAGCGTCTGGCTTGCCACTTGCCCGAGGCTTTCTCCGGTAAAGATGGCCAGGGCATTATGCCGTTCGCGAAGCTTGTCTGCAATCTGCAGCATGAGTCTGCGCGTCGCAGTCATCGAATAGTTTTCCGGAATTTGTTTTTGAATGAGTTCCTGCGTTTTTGTAAACGGAACGATATGAAGCTTGATGTCCCCGCCGAACGCTGTGAGACGCTCGGTCAGATCAATGACTTTTTGCTTGGCCCGTTCACTTGTGTATGGCGGGCTGAAGAAGTGGACGGCTTCAATTTCAAGTCCGCGCTTCATTGCGTAGAAGCCGGCAACAGGGCTGTCAATCCCGCCCGAGATCATCAGCATCGCTTTTCCTCCGCTTCCGACAGGCAGACCTCCGGCGCCTTTTTCATCCCTGAACGTCAAATAAGTGGCATCCTCTCTGATCTCGATCCTTAAATGGATATCAGGCGAGTGAACGTCAACGGACAGGCCGTCTGTATTTCGCAAAATATGACCGCCGATTTCGGCATTCATTTCATTCGTGTTTAATTCAAACTGCTTATAGGCTCTTTTAGTGGATACTTTAAATGTGTCCCCAGGCTTGTATTGCTGTTGAACAGAGGCGAGAGCCGTCTCTTTTATGCTGTCCAAGTTTGTCTCGCATTTGACGGCGAGGCTGAAGGACTGAATCCCGAACACATGCTTTAAGCGGGCGATGACGGGCTCCGCATCCTCGCCGTTTAACATCAGGGTCATTCTGTCACGGGTTGACTCATAACGGATGTTCTTAAAATCGCGGAGGACCATTTTCATGTTCCTTTTCAGCCGGTCGACAAAAAGCCGTCTGTTCTTTCCTTTTGTTGAGATTTCACCAAAGCGGATTAAAATGTAATCGTATTTCATCTGTTTCCCTACCTCATAATTCCTTTTAATTTGTGTAAACTTTCTTTTAAGGCCGTCATAAACGGCTCGACTGTTTCTCTGCCATCGCGGTAAGTCAGGCTGACTCTGATGCTGCTTTTGGCGGCCTCGTCCCCTTTGCCCATGGCTGACAGCACCTTGCTTGGTTTATGCTGTTTTGATGAACATGCGGATGTCGTCGATACAAAAATATCTCGTTCTTCAAGCATATGCAAGAGAACTTCAGCTTTCATTCCGGGAACGGAGAAATTAATAATATGCGGCGCACTGCCGGTTTCCGGCGTATTTAATATCACACCTTTTATCTCTTTTAGCTCTCTGATCATGTCCGATTTTGCCGCTTTCATTTCTTCTATATAATCGTCATAATCCTTTGAAGACATGTTGACGGCTTTTGCAAGCGAAACTGCGCCTGCGGTGTTTTCGGTTCCGGCTCTTCGGTTGTTTTGCTGTTCTCCGCCCGAGATTAACGGAAAAAGCGTAAGCTCCTCTTTTAGTATAAGGGCGCCGGTTCCTTTTAACCCGTGAAATTTATGGCCTGAGATCGTGCAAAGGTCAATCGCTGAACGGGTGATGTCGAGAGGAACCTTGTTGATGCCTTGAACATAATCAACATGAAAGTATGCACGGCTCTTTTCTTTAACGATTCTTCCGATTTCTTCTATCGGCTGAATGGCGCCTGTTTCATTATTGACATGCATAACGCTGACAAGAATCGTATCTTTGCGAAGCGCTTTTTCCAACTGTTCGGGTGAAACAAAGCCCTGGCCGTCAACAGGGAGATATGTGACCTCAAAATCGAACGCCTCCTTCAGCTGCTCCAATGATTCTGAGACTGAAGGGTGTTCTATGGAAGAAGTGATGATATGTTTTCCCTTATGCTGATGAGCCAGTGCCGTTCCTTTGAGCGCCATATTGTTGGCTTCTGATGCACCTGATGTAAATACGACATCATAGCGGCTGAGAGACAGAGCCGATTTGATCTGCTGTCTCGCCTCAGTCAATAATTGATCTGCTTCAACACCATGGCGGTGCAATGACGAAGGATTGCCAAAGAAGCGCTGATTTACTTGTTCATAAATTTGTAATATTTCCTGATAAGGTTTGGTTGTCGAACTGTTATCAAGATAAATCATGACCTTCTCCTTTAAAATTGAACGTTCTTTTTCATGACTGTATATGTTATCATAACAACTTGTAATTGAAAATTAAAAATAAAAGTGTTTGACTTCTCTGATTTTTAAAATATAATAGTCTTTGGACTTTTGTCATACTATATCGCAAAAACTAATTGACAGAAAATTTAAACATCGCCAGGAGGTTCTTTTTAATGAAAACTTCACTATCCGCTAAGGAAACGACTGCGATCGGGCTCATGCTCTTCGCTCTCTTTTTCGGAGCGGGAAATATGATATTTCCTCCCCAGCTTGGTCAGGCTGCGGGAGAACATGTATGGCCGGCCATCACCGGGTTCTTGCTCACAGGCGTCGGGCTGCCGCTGCTTGGGGTTATTGCGGTCGCTCTGACCGGGAGCGCAAAAGGATTGGCCGACAAAGCGCACCCGGTTTTCGGAACGATTTTAATCGTCAGCATTTATTTAACGATCGGACCGTTGTTTGCGATCCCGAGAACGGGGAACGTTTCGTATGTTATCGCTGTTGAACCTTTTTTAGGAAAACATTCATCAAATCTTTACCTGTTTATTTTTACCTTAATTTTCTTCGGTATCACATACTTTTTAGCATTAAATCCAAGCAAGCTTGTTGACCGGATCGGCAAAATATTGACACCGATATTATTGGCTGTCATCGCCCTCTTAGTCATTAAAGCGTTTGTGACGCCGATGGGCAGCATTGGTTCTGTGACAGAAGCTTATCAGTCCGCACCGCTGTTCGTCGGATTTTTGGAAGGCTATAAAACAATGGATGCCATTGCATCGATCGTTTTTGGAATTGTTGTCATCAATGCGATTAAAGATCGCGGTGTGACAAACCCTAAATCAATTGCCGCTTCCTGCATCAAAGCAGGGGTTGTGGCTGCCGTCGGTCTTGGATTGGTATATGTCTCACTCGCTTATTTGGGAGCCACGAGTGTTGATACAGTGGGATCACTGGATAACGGCGGGGAAATCCTGTCGAAAGCTTCGGCGTATTTATTCGGATCACTCGGCAATGCCGTTCTCGGAATCGCGATTTTGTTCGCCTGCCTGACGACGAGTGTAGGACTTGTCTCTTCTTGCGGCGAGTACTTTTCAAAGCTGATTCCAAAGCTTTCCTATAAAACTGTCGTGATCATCGTCACTCTTTTCAGTCTTGCGATTTCCAATTTCGGTCTGACTGAAATCATTTCGTTTTCCGTGCCGATTCTTTCGGCGATTTATCCGCTTGCCATCGTCGTTGTATTGTTTTCATTTATTGACAAGCTGTTTAAAGAACGGCGCGAAGTGTATATCGGCGCCCTAATTCCGACCGGAATTTTCAGTATTATTGACGGTTTAAACGCTGCTAAAATTCCGTTAGGACCGCTTAATGACATTTTAGGCCAATACATTCCGCTCTACTCTAACGGTGTCGGCTGGGTTGTTCCGGCCCTCATCGGTGCTGTAATCGGATATATTACGACCTTTTTCATCCCTTCACAGGCCGACCGTTTAAGAAAAGTAAGCTGATGCAGACAACAAACCCCTCCGTGTGATGCGGAGGGGTTTTGATGAGGGGAAATCGAAAAGACCGGCACTTTCTAAAAGTGCCGGTCTTTTTATTCAGTGTCGCGCGCCTCTGCTTCCAAACGGCCTACCGCTCCGGGAGACGCTTTTTCCACCACTCTTGCGGCTAACTCGTAAGCTTCATCATACTCATAGGAGTAGAAGCGGTTCTCCGCTTCCTTCAACTGCTCAGAAAGCGCATGGTTCTGACTTCTGAAGCGGTTGCCGTACTGAATGATGCGCTCGATCATCCTTACTTTATCGACTAAATCATCTGTTTCTTGTTTCACTTCTGTGACAAGGCTCTCAGCGCCCTGTAAACGCTCGTTGACCGCCTCCATGTTGAGCGGCAGCATTTGCAGCTGCTCATTCACTTTTTGTACGGCGGAGCGGGACTGCTCTATTCTTTCTGTTATAGATGCCGGAATGCCCGGTACATTGCTTTTTTCCAAGCGCCTTGCGGTATGTGTAATCGTCTGCTTCAACTGCTGAAGGAGCTCTCTCGCCTGGAGTTCTTCTTTTCTCAGCAATTGCAGCATGTCTCTGTACTCATCATACTCCTTTTGAGCCGCTTCCAGCTGCTTTTCGATGTCCAGAAGCTCTTCCTTCAGGAGGGAGTATGCGACATGCTTCTGATCAAGCCTCTCTTTTACCTGTTCAAATTGTTTTTCTATCAGTTCAAGACGCTTTTCATACGACTGCTGCTTCTCCAGTTCACCCGTTGAAAGCCGATAGCTTTCCTTCACAAGATCGGTCTCTGCTTTTGTATCCTGCTTGTTGGTTTCAAGCTTTTCCAATGCGGCGGCCAGCTCAGGCATTTTAGCGAGGATCACCCTGCCGGCTTCGACCTCTTGTTCAAGCTGGGTGTACAACGTCTGAATCGTTTCTTCAATCATCTGCATCGTCGCAGCGGCTTCTTCCAAATTCAGCTCGCTCAAAAGCGCATCTTCCGCGCGTTTCAGTTCTTTTTCAAGGTTTTCCAGTTCCTTTTCAATTTGAATATGATCGAGCTTGTAGCCTTTATCGATCATTTCCTGATAGCCGGCTTTCAGCTTCACCAGCTCGTTCGGCACCGTCTGTTTGCAGCCGGCAAGCAGCTTCGGCACGTCGTCTATATGTGATTGAAGCTCTTCAAGCAAGCGGTCCTGCGCAAGCAACACTTTTCTTGCTTCTATGTAGTTCCCGCCGTCTGTTTCGGCTTCGAACTGTTTAATTCCTTCCCACACCGAATCAAGATCCGCCTCTATTTTCGGATAGAGATCTCCGTATAGATGGCTGTAAGCCAACAGATTTTTGCGTATTTTTGTATACTGCTCTTTAATTTCTTCAATTTCCTTGCGGTTTTGTTCTTCGCTTGAGACGAGATTGGCGATTTCCTTTAAAATCTCTTCAATATTGGATTCAGCCGCCGACAACAGGTTCTCGATGTGGGCGAGCACCTGCTTTGATTTTTGAAAGCGGTACTTGTCGGCGCAATCCTCCGCCTCAAACAGCAGCTCTTCAACTTTGGGCATGTGCGCAGTCACGATTTCATCCCATTCATTGCGCCATCTCTCAAAGAACTCTTCCGTCTGACCCGTCATCTTTAAATGCTTGATTTTTGACATTTCTTCCACAATTGAACGGTTCAGTATTTCAATTTTCCACGCTTCCAAACGGTCAATTTCTTTATATATATTTCTCCTGAATAAGTAGCCTGTAGCGAATAAGATTAAAAATAACGCCAATAAGCCGATGACAAACTCCATAATGAGCCCCCTTGCTGTTTAACTTGTTCTGTCAGGGTATGATATTTGAAATTGTATGTAAAACTAAAAGTTTAGCTATCGTTTTCATTGTTCTTATGATACCATGTAACCAACATTTTTTGAGCAGAATTTTTAATTTTTTTACATCAAAGTGACAACATCTGACTATTTTTTTACGGGGTGACATCATGCTGAAACGAGACGGTCATGTTCATTCTCCTTTTTGTCCGCACGGATCAAACGATCAATTCAGATATTATATAGAAGAATTATGCAAAAAAGGCTTCGATTCCGTTTCCTTTACGGAGCATGCTCCGCTTCCGCCCTCTTTCATCGATCCGACCCCCAAACAAGACAGCGCCATACCGATGTCCGCCCTTGAGGATTACCTTGGAATCCTCAAGCGCTTGAAGGAAGAGTATACAGGACAGATCGATATTTTGATCGGCCTGGAAGTTGACTATATCCGCGCCTTTGAGCATGAAATCAAAACGTTTCTTGATACGTACGGGTCTTTCCTTGACGACAGCATCCTTTCGGTTCATTTTTTGCCGGCGGACTCCTCACACATCTGCCTTGATTATGATGAAGATGCATTCCAAAACCTGATTGACTGTCATGGGAGCATCGAGCAGGTGTACCTAACCTATTTTCAGGAAATCTTTTCTTCCATTGTATCACCGCTCGGCACCTATAAGCCAAAACGAATCGGCCATATAACGCTGGTGAAAAAATTTGTTCAGCTCTACCCTTATTCCATGTCTGAACCTGTCCGGAGGCTGGCTTCCTCCTGTTTGGACGAAGCCGCAAAACGCGGCCTTGAGCTCGATTTTAATACAGCGGGTCTGCGCAAGCCTTATGCCGGTGACATTTATTTGGAAGAGTGGATGATCGAGGAAGCGGCGAAAAAAAACATCCCGCTTGTTTATGGGTCTGATGCCCATCAAGCTAAGGATGCCGGGTTTGGTTACGAACATTTTGAACGCCGCTTTGGCTAAATGGCGGCAATGTGCTGCTGTTCTCTGTACAAGAGGCTGATGATCCAAGTTTTCACCTCTTTATAATACGCCTGATAAAAATAAGGTTCATGAGGCTGCAGATAAAGCACTTCAGAGATATACTGAGGCTGCAGATAGGGCATCATCAAAAGGGACTTCAGCTGAATCATAAAATGAGAAAGCGGAAAACGGGAGAATTCACCGTCCTGTTTTCCTTTTTCGATGATCAGGTGGAGAATGTACTTTTCTTTTGTCAAATATGTCGACATCACTTCGCGGATCAGCGTCGAATCAATCGTCACTTCACGGTAGACGAATCGAGTTAATTGACGGTGTTCATGCTGATACGATAGAATATCAAAAACCAATTGAAGAAGGCAGTCTTTTGCATTGAGGTCCTGAAGACGCTCATGGCCGTTCTCAAGGATTTTTAAATAGCCTTCATAAAAACGGGATACTAAATGCTCCATCAAACCGCCTTTTCCGTTAAAATAATAGGAGATGTGGGCCACATTGACATTCGCTGCTGCTGCAATTTCACGGACGGACGTTCCTGTAAACCCCTTTTGGTTAAACAGCGCAATAGCGGATTCGATGATCCTGTCCTTTGTGGTTAAAAAAGAGTTTGATCCCATTTTGCTTCACCCCTTCTTACTTAAAACAATTCCACTTCATCTGGGATTGTTCCTGTAAAAAGTGCTCGACAAATAGCATCACGCCAAGCGCAAAATTGGCATTTTAAAGAAAAAGCGAGGGAAATACAATGTTTCATGTCGAAAAAACAGAAGGCGGCAAAGAAAAAAAATACGAGCTGCTTCTCAAACAAATCGATGCGCTCACAGAAGGCGAAACCGATTTGATAGCGAATGTGTCGAACGCCTCCGCACTCTTGTATCACTCATTGGAAAACATCAACTGGGCCGGCTTTTATTTCGCCAAAGACGGTGAGCTTGTGCTCGGGCCATTCCAAGGGCTCCCTGCCTGTGTGCGGATTCCGGTTGGAAAAGGGGTCTGCGGCACAGCTTATGCAAACGCCCGGATCGAACGCGTTGCCGATGTCAACGCCTTCCCGGGACATATCGCATGTGATGCGGCATCACAATCCGAAATCGTGATCCCTCTTGAAATCAACGGGGAGATGGTCGGAGTGCTTGATATAGACAGCCCGATTAAAAACCGTTTCGATGAAACCGATGAACTTTACTTGAAAAAATTCACCGAAAAACTTGGAGAACGCTTAAGCGAAAAGAGCCGGTAAAACCGGCTCTTTTTTCATGAAGAAGCGTTGTAGACGCTAAGTTTGTTTTTACCGTTTCGCTTGGCATCGTACAGGGCAATATCCGCCTGTTTTACAAGAGACGCCAAGGTTTTCGGACAATTCATTGACCAACAGGATATCCCGCAGGAGATCGTGACTTGCGGATTCGTGCACTCCCTGACAAGCGCAATCAATCGGCCTGCCAGCATTTTCCCAGCATGCAAATCGGCTTTCGGAAGGTATATCGCCAGCTCTTCTCCGCCCCACCTTGCCCCGACATCCTGCTCGCGAATGTTTCGCTGAATCGCCCGGGACACTTGGATGAGAATCTCATCGCCTTTCTGGTGTCCGTAGGTGTCATTGATCTGTTTAAAATCATCAATGTCGATTAACAAAAACACTCCGCTTTGGTCAGCCTTCATGCTGTATTGAATCTTTTCATCAAGAAAGCTTCTGGAATATAGCTCTGTCAGGCGATCCGTCTGAACAAGATACTTCAGCCGATCGCGAAGCATTGAATTTGAAACGGCCAGAGTGGAATGCCGGATAAGCGTCTGGAACAGCTTGAACATCTCAAAAGTAAACGAACAGGCGTTTTTTTTCAAAACGATGACAAACCCTTTGTTTTCATTATTTTCAAGCATAGGAACACCCATTAATGAAGCATATCCGTCCTGTCCGAACAGTGTAGAGCCGTTTCCGACAAACACTCCGTTCTCTTCGGATACTTTTTCTTTAACATAGCGAATATAAGGATCTGCTGCATCCGTTTCAAAAAAGCTTGTGCTCCCTGGCAGCAAATTCTCTTCTTCCAAATGATTGTGATAAAAAAAGCCGACTTCCTCAGCCCCGAATGAGCCGATCAGCCTGTCGGACAAGTTTTTCATCATATCAGGAAGCTGTTTTGTCCTGTTCAGCTGATGGGAGGTTTCGTTGATCAGCTCCAAATTCGAAATCATATTTTTGGATTGCTCATAGAGCCGGGAATTTTCAAAGGCTGTACCTGCCGCATTCGAAATGACGCATATTTCCTCAGCCATTCCGGCAGCATCGGGTCCCGATGCTTTCAAAACACCGTAAGTCCCCTGTCTTCCTTTAATCGGAATATAAACGATTGAATCATCCTTCTGCTTCCGCTTCCCTGACAAATAAGCCTCCAATGCAAAGGGATCAGTCGTCTCATTTTGAACATCGATTTCTTTTGCAGGCAGATTGATGTATTGATCCTGATCAAAGGATAAAAAAAGGCAGTAGGTTAAATCAGGAAAAATACCCCTCAAACTCTCGAGCATCGTTTTGAGAACTTTTTCTTGATCCATCAGCCCATGAACCCGTTCCGTCTCTTTATAAATTCTTGTTTTGCGAAGCGTATCCCTATGTGTTTTTTCGAGCTCTGTACAATGTTTCAAAAACATATAAATCGATTCAGCCAGATTTTTCGGTATTTTACGATTCTTTAGACTTATAAGTTCGATATATTTACTGTTTCTTTCTATTGTTATAATGGTATAATAATCATTGATACAGCTGATTGAATCGTTACGGTCTTTCAGCTTCGCCGGCTTATGAGAAGAGGCTTGCAAAGTCAAGGAAATCGGCGAGAAAAATGACTCTGCTGCCTCTTTCAGCCAAACGACAGAGTTATTGTATGAAAGAGCCGGCTTTTTTAACAAAAATTGGAGAAGCTCCTGATGAAAAGAGAGATATAGGTCTTCAGTTTGTCTATTCATTAATATCACCCAAAAACATCCATTGAAATCTAATCTTATTTTCCTAATTATATCATAAAAACAGGACTATATCCCGGTATGTGTTTTAAATCCATTTTAAGCCTGTCCATATGTGGTTGACTTTAACCCTAGGACATTATATAATCGACTTTGTGTGAAATATTGCAGCCTTTTTGTTCTGCTTCCGTGTTTCATTTTGTTCCTTATATATAAGGTGTATCGTGTAACTCTTTGCTGCTGGAGCGAGGATACATGAAAACAAAATGGACATGGCTGAATTGAACAGATGGGTTTTATTTTCACAAAAATAAAACCAAAGGAGGAGTCACATTATGGCTCGCTATACAGGTCCAAGCTGGAAAATATCCCGCCGTTTAGGAATCTCCTTAAGCGGGACGGGTAAAGAATTAGAAAAACGTCCTTACGCGCCAGGTCCGCACGGTCCGGGACAGCGTAAAAAATTATCAGAATATGGTTTGCAATTGCAAGAAAAGCAAAAGCTTCGCCATATGTACGGTGTAAATGAGCGCCAATTCCGCAATCTTTTTGACAGAGCTGCGAAAATGGCCGGTAAACACGGTGAAAACTTCATGATTCTTCTTGAATCTCGCCTTGACAACATCGTATACCGCCTTGGCTTAGCGCGCACTCGCCGCCAAGCACGCCAATTGGTAAACCACGGTCATATTCTTGTTGACGGAAGCCGCGTTGATATTCCGTCTTACCAAGTAAAACCTGGTCAAACAATCGGCCTTCGCGAAAAATCAAAAGATCTTTCCATCGTCAAAGAAGCGGTTGAAGTGAACAACTTCGTTCCTGAATACGTAACATTTGACGCTGAAAAACTTGAGGGTACGTTCTCTCGCCTTCCAGAGCGCTCTGAGCTCCCTGCTGAAATTAACGAAGCGTTGATCGTTGAGTTCTACTCTCGTTAAAACAAATGCTCTGTAAAGAGCATCGGCAAAAACCCTAGAATCGTTGATATACCAACGATTCTAGGGTTTTTTGTTTGCTCTCTGCTTTGTGGAATATTGTATTCTCTCCCCCATTGGTTTGGGGGAAGTTTGGGAGCCGTTCCCTTTTTAAATGGAGCGGAAACCGGGGAAATCATTTATATGGAAGGAAAAATTCATTACATAAATCAGATCCGCAAGGTTTTTTTCATGTCGTGGATTCAAAAGGAAACACCAACAACCTCATTAAATTTAAAATGTCGTCGGCGTGGAAATAAAGTAAGCCCTTCTCACAGCTGGAAGGGCTTTACTCATCATAGGGTCTGTATTTTTTCGCCATTTCAATCAGAAAGGATCAATTTTAAAGCCAGATGAGATGGATACCCTGAGTGGAAATCAAGAAACAGCGATGGGTGTTATGTTGAAAAAAGTCGGAAACAAAGAAGACACTGAAATGAATACTCTCGCCGACCCTGATCGAACAACAAAATTGGCGGCACAAAAAGTTTCTAAGAAAGTGTATAGTGAAGAGGAGTTAGAAAAGCTAGAAAAGAAATATACTCTTTATAATGACACAGTGTAGTGAGCTTATATAGATGGTGATATAATCGTCAAGCTAGAACCTACTTACACCGTTCCTGAAGATGTTGAAAAAAGCGAATGGGAAAGACTGGTTTGGAATTTGCAGGAGTTTATGATGCAGTTAGAGCCGGATTTGGGTACGACCTTGAGAGCTTATTGAGGAAACTATAGAGGAATTAGAAGGAAACATTGAAAATCCGTATTCAAGATTAGAATAAAGTAAGAAACAAACATAATTTTTGTGTTCAAGGCGCCGGTTGCGGCGCCTTCTTTTCTATTTCAGTAACGACTCAAGTTTCCCCTTAGTCTTTGGTCCGTAAATGCTATCTGCCGCAATTCCAGCTCTTTTTTGAAGGGATTTGACAGCCTGCACAGTTTCATACCATAAGAGCCATTGGCCTCGAATTTAGGTAACGAGAAGCCCGCGGCAATCAGACGTTTTTGCAAGGTCTTGACTTTGGGGCCTGACGATCCTTTTTTCAAGATCGTGCCGGTGGATTTGCTCGACTGGCTTGCGGATGCTTTCTTTTCTGATACCGTTTGACCGAGCAGGCTGTCAAATTTTTTGCGTAATGCCGATAATTGACTTGAATCTCTTACCCACGGAGCCGGGCAATTTTTGTTTGTTACGTCGTAATGGCGAACGATCTTATTTGTAGACAAACCGTAACGCTTGCACAGATGGGTGACCAGTTCAGCAGTATTCTGAACTGTTTCACTGTGAATCTTGCCGTCTTTTTCGACACACATTTCAACGTCTATCGCTGTTGTATTTTCGCTCGGCTTTAAAAAACTGACATAACAGCGATTTTTGTCGTGTGCATATGTAGGTGCCCTCATTTTCAGGAATGATGTACTGATACCCCGGCTGATGTTCATTCATTTCTGCTTGAATCCCTTCATCCCAAACTGTATCTCCTGCTGCATACAACATCTTCTCCTCTTCCGCGTTCGCCTTTTGATTTGATGAATTGAATTCCCTCAAAAACCGCATCTTTTGTTAAAACCTCTACATTAGAAAACCGGTCTTTCTCTCTTCCCCAGCATCCGCTTCATTTTGGACAAGCACTTCTTTGACAGCATCATCAAAATGATCCAAATGCGGATATGTTACAATCACAGCATCCGGATTCCGAATCAAATGATCCATTGATGTCGGCAGCCTTAGCGAATTTGGAAAAGGCGGTAAGTCCCTTTCCCAGCTAACATTGGATCTATGAGAAACTTTTTGCCTGCATATTCGACGACTAGTGTAGCATTGCGAATTTGTTGAATATCCATGGTTATGATTCCTTTTCTTTGTCTTATCGATAGTTTATACTATGATCCCTTGAGATTTACATAGTTAAGATCAAGTCTTTTTTCTGTTTGACTTGATGTTTGAAAAAACGTATTTTATTTTGTGCCGGAATGTTTTAGGTCGATCGCATTTGAGAAAGGATTTGATTAGATGCTTGATCATACAGATTTGCGGATATTAGAAGAGCTTTCGAAAAACAGCCGGATGACGATGAAGGAATTGGGAGAAAAAGTTCATTTGACAGGGCAAGCTGCCGCAACCAGAGTTGCGAAATTAGAAGATAGCGGGGTGATTGAAGGCTATACCATTAAAGCGAATCAAGTGAAACTAGGGTGTTTTATCCACGCGTTTATCAATATCTACACCAAAAGCACTCATCACCAGCCTTATCTTTCATTTATCAACGCACAAGAGAAACACATCATCAACAACTATAAAATCAGCGGGGATGGCTGCTATCTGCTTGAATGCAAATTTCCATCCAATGAACATTTAGACCAATTTTTAATCGGCTTGAACAAGCATGCCAATTATAAGTTGTCGATTGTGATTAGTAAATAGTGCATCCATTCTTTGCGGGATTATATTGCTCTGCTCTTTGATATTCTTGGATCTAAATGAATGCGCGTAGAAGAATATGAATCTATTTGGTGGGGCTCGGCATTATTCGCATTCATATTTTTTCGATTAATAACATCACAATGTCGGCATTTTTAATGAATCAACACAAAAAGAAAAAGCGGGATGATCCCTGCTTTTTCGGTTCCATTTTATTAGAACGTTTCCGGGTTCGAATGTCCCGGGCTCATACGTTGCTTTATAATGTCTGCTAAAAGCCGTCTGCTTTAGAACGGCGAATTCATGATGACAGTGCCCCCCGGCATGAATTCGCCGTTTTTTTATTTTAAACGCTTCGTCTCTTCCGAATCGTTCAATTGATTAAAGCCGTCCACTGTCTGTTCGGCCTGTGTTTTTCGTACAGCTTCAAGCTGCTTTTGATAATCTTCTTTGAATTTTTCTTTCGCGGCAATAAACAAGTTCATTCTGAATTCCTCCCGACTAGAGAATGGAAACGCTTTACTTTCTATATCTATTTTTGACATTTCCTGAATGAACATACATCAAACGTTTTGATAAAAAAACCCTTGCCGTTTAAGCAAGGGTTTCAATGGATTATTTGTAAGTCAGCAGGAAGTATTTCTTTTTCCCGCGGCGAATGACGGTAAACTGGCCTTCGATGCGGTCTTCGCTGCCTAGGACGGCGCCTACGTCATTACGGCGTTCGCCGTTGATGTAGACCGCGCCGTTTGTAATGTCTTCGCGAGCCTGACGTTTTGAAGGCGAAAGTTTTGATTGGACGAGCACATCGACAAGCGGCAATTCGGCTGTCTGATCGAGTTCCAGCGAAGGTACGCCTTTAAAGCCGACCTTCACTTCCTCAGCTGTCAATTGTTTGATATCTCCGCTGAACAGTGCTTTTGAGATGTTGACAGCCTGCTCAAGTGCTTCACGACCGTGTACAAGATCGGTTACTTCTTCGGCGAGGCGCTTTTGCGCTTCGCGTTTTTCAGGCGCCGTCTCTGTTTTTTCAGCGAGATCTTCAATTTCTTCTTTGGACAAGAAAGTGAAGTATTTTAAGTATTTCACGACATCTCTGTCATCTGTGTTGATCCAGAATTGGTAGAACTCGTAGGCCGATGTTTTCTCTTTATCAAGCCAGATCGCTCCGCCTTCGGTTTTTCCGAACTTCGTGCCGTCTGCTTTTGTCACAAGCGGAATCGTCAATCCGAAAGCTTTTGCATTCTCTTCGGATTTGCGGATGAGCTCGAGGCCTGATGTGATATTACCCCACTGGTCGCTTCCGCCGATCTGCAGCTTGCATTCCTTGTTTCTGTACAAATTCAAGAAATCGAGAGACTGCAGGATCATGTAACTGAATTCAGTATAAGATATGCCCGTCTCGATTCTGGAGCTTACCGTATCCTTGGCAAGCATGTAGTTGATGCCGAAGTTTTTGCCGACATCGCGCAGGAAATCAATGACGTTCATTTGCCCGATCCAGTCGTAGTTATTCGCCATCACCGCCGGGTTGTCACCGGCTTCAAAATCAAGGAAACGCGAAAGCTGATTTTTGATTTTTTGCGACCATTCGCGGACGATTTCTTCATTGTTCAGCGTGCGCTCCGCTTTCTTTCCGCTCGGATCACCGATCAGACCCGTTGCTCCGCCTACGAGTGCAATCGGACGATGTCCGGCCAGCTGGAAGCGGCGAAGCATTAAAATCGGCAGCAGATGCCCGATATGCAAACTGTCAGCTGTCGGATCAAATCCGGAGTATAAGCTGATTTTCTCTGAATCCAGCAGTTCTCTCAAGCCTGCTTCATCGGTTTGCTGCTGAATCAGTCCCCTGAAGGACAAATCATCAAGTAAGTGTGTCATCATCATTTAGCTCCTTTTTTCCAAAAATAAAACGCCCCTTCGCAAAAACGAAGGGACGATAAAAATCGCGGTACCACCCTGCTTAAAAGAACGCATGGCCGCGCTCTTTTCACTCTCATTGATAACGGAAAAGCTTCCGTTCTTCTGCTACACAAAGCCCGGGAGGCTTTTTTCGCAAAAGCGGTTCATGAGTGTAATTCAAACCATCCATATGTGCTGATTTTCACCGGCCATCAGCTCTCTAAGACAGGGAAGGATCGTTCTACTGGTCTCAGTCTTCACCTTTTAAATATTCGACTAAATCTTTTTTAACATAATATTTTTTCATTGTCAATGAGACATCAGTCTTCCATTGTGGAAAGATCCCCGGCCGGCAGGTTCAATTCCCAGGCTTTCAGGACACGCCTCATGATTTTGCCGCTTCTCGTTTTCGGCAGTTTATCCTTAAACTCGATTTCCCTTGGCGCGGCATGTGCGGCCAAGCCTTGTTTCACGAACTGCCTGATTTCTTCTTTTAACGAATCTGACGGTTCATAACCTTCTCTAAGCGCGATGAACGCTTTAATAATTTCTCCGCGGACCGGATCCGGTTTGCCGATGACACCCGCTTCGGCGACAGCTTGATGCTCGACAAGCTTGCTCTCGACTTCAAACGGGCCGACGCGCTCGCCTGATGTCATGATGACATCGTCGATCCGTCCCTGGAACCAGAAGTATCCGTCTTCATCCATGTAGGCGGAATCGCCTGACACATACCAATCACCCGGCATAAAATAGGAGCTGTATTTTTCAGGGTTGTTCCAGATCGAATGCATCATCGACGGCCAGCCTTTTTTAATGGCGAGATTCCCCATTCTGTAAGGAGGCAGTTCATTTCCCTGATTGTCGACGATCGCAGCCTCTACGCCGGGAATCGGCTTGCCCATTGATCCCGGTTTAATTTCCATGCACGGGTAATTGCAGATGAGCTGCGCTCCTGTTTCAGTCATCCACCATGTATCATGAATCCGGTTGCCGAAGACTTTATGCCCCCATCTGATGACTTCAGGATTTAACGGCTCCCCTACGCTTAAAACATGCCGTAGTGAACTCAGATTGTATTTGTTCACAAGATCGTCGCCTGCACCCATCAGCATCCGGAAAGCCGTTGGCGCGCTGTACCATACCGTCACTTCCATTTTTTCAATTGTTTCGTACCATGCCTCAGGACTGAATCTGCCGCCTACGACGACATTCGTTGCTCCATTCAGCCACGGACCGAAGATCCCGTAAACCGTTCCGGTGACCCAGCCGGGATCAGCGGTGCACCAATAGATGTCATCATCATGCAGATCAAGAACCCATTTGGCTGTTTGATAATGTTGAATCATTGCTTTGTGGACGTGGAGAACCCCTTTTGGCGCGCCGGTTGAACCCGATGTATAGTGAAGCAGCATCCCGTCTTCCTGATCCATCCATTCAATCTCAAGATCAGTGCCTGCTTCCGCCGCTTTCGCGTAATAATCGATGACAGGTCCTTCTTCCTTTACGCCTTCTCCAACGACAATGATTGATTCAAGGTCCGGAAGTTCATCGGCCGGCACCCGTTCAAGCAATTCCGGCGTCGTCACGATGACCTTCGCTCCGCTGTTTGCAAGCCTGTCTTTGACGGCACCTTCCATAAATGCTTCAAATAACGGCCCGACAATCGCTCCCAATTTGACAGCGCCGAGAAGAATAAAATAAAGCTCGGGTGATCTCGGCATAAAAACAAACACACGGTCTCCCTTTCTCACATTGGCATGCTGCTTTAAGACATTCCCGGCTTTATTGGTTTCATTTTTCATCTCTCTGAAGGTGTACTTTTCTTCGCGGACCGGATCTTTGTAGTAAAATGCCACTTTGTTTTTCAAATTTGACTCAGCGTGGCGGTCGATCGCTTCATAAGCTGCATTGATTTTTCCCGTTTTGTACCATGAAAAATGCTTTTCGGCATCCTTCCAGTCAAATGTCCGGTATGTTTCATCATAGTCAGTCAAGTTGTAATTTCCCTTTTCTGCCGGCAGCGCTTTCAATTCCATGTCCATCCCCCTTTGTTCGATCATCAAAATATATTATAGTATAGATTTTTTATTTTCTCAATTTTTAAAAAATACTGTTCTATCCTATGAAAACGCTTAATATTTTGGTATGTTATGTATAAAAGACTTCAACTAAGATGTAAGGCGGTGGATACGTGGAGCATCACAAAACCTATCATGCCAAAGAATTGCAGACCGAGAAAGGCGCATTGCTGATAGAAGGTCCTATCAGTCCCGAAAAGCTTGCAGACTATCAATTTCATGGCGAGCTTACAGCCTTTCGCCCATCTGAAAAACAGCACGAAGCATTGATCGAAATCGCAGGACTTCCCGAAGGAAGGATCATCATCGCTCGTTTCAATCACACCATTGTCGGCTATGTCACCTATGTTTATCCGGATCCGCTCGAAAGATGGTCAGAAGGAAATATGGAAAATTTAATTGAACTCGGCGCCATCGAGGTGATCCCTATGTTCAGGGGGCACTCCGTCGGAAAGACGCTTTTAGAGGTCAGCATGATGGATAAGCAGATGGAAAAATACATTATCATTACAACCGAGTATTACTGGCACTGGGATTTAAAAGGGACAAATATGGATGTTTGGGAATACAGAAAGATGATGGAGAAGATGATGAATGCCGGAGGGCTTGTCTGGTTTGCAACAGACGACCCGGAAATCAGTTCTCATCCCGCCAACTGTTTAATGGCCCGCATCGGAAAAGAGGTCGGTCAGGAATCGATCGAGCAGTTCGACAGGCTCAGATTCCATAATCGTTTTATGTACTAAGGGAGCAAAGGGGATGTGAATATGATTGTTGAAAAGATCATGAAAAGGGATGTTGTGACGCTTTCCAGAACAGATACGATCGAAGAAGCGATCAGGCGGATGCGGATGTTCCATATCAAGCACCTGCCTGTCATCAATGAACGAGGCACTGTCGTAGGCATCGTCACCGACAGGGATGTGAAGACGGCAGCCCCGAGCATCTTTAGTCAAGGCAGCTCCGCAGAGGAACTGCAAAAGCCTGTTGACCTGATCATGTCAAAAGAAGTGGTCACAGGACATCCGCTTGATTTCGCCGAGGAGATATCCGCTGTGTTTTTCGAACATGATATCGGCTGTCTCCCGATCGTGAAAAACGGAAAGCTCGTCGGCATCGTGACAAAGTCAGACTTGCTTCATACACTTGTTCAGCTGACAGGCGCTCATCATCCAGGGTCGCATATCGAAATTAAAACCCGTGATATCGCGCAGAGCCTCGCCGATATCAGCGCGATATTCAAAAAGCGCCAAATCGGGATTTTGAGCGTACTCGTATATCCAGGCGATGAAGAAAGTTCGAACATTCTCGTTTTTCGCGTGCAGACAATGAACCCCGCCTCCATCATAAAAGACGTGAAGTCAAAAGGGCATCAGGTGCTCTGGCCGGCTGAACAAAGGGAACAGCTATGAAGGACAGCGTGTTTATTTTCTCTCCCTCCTACCAAACCTATCAATTTCATCAAGACCATCCATTCAACCAGCTCAGAGTGTATGTGACATACGATCTTCTGGGCGCCATGGACGCATTCGAACAAGGGGAGATCATCCCTCCGCGCATGGCGTCGGAATCCGAGCTCGCACTCGTTCACACAAGCGATTACATCAGCGCCGTCAAGCTGGCCGGGGCGGGGAAACTGCCGGCCGCTGAAAGCGAAAACTACGGTCTTGGAACAGAAGATACGCCCGTATTTGCCGGCATGCATGAAGCCGCCTCTCTTTTGGTCGGAGGAACACTGACAGCCGCCGACTATGTGATGACGGGAAAAGCCAAACACGCCCTTAATCTGGGTGGCGGGCTTCACCACGGATTCAGAGGGAGAGCATCGGGTTTTTGCGTTTACAACGACAGCTCAGTCGTTATTCGCTACTTACAGAAAAAATACCACGCCAGAGTGCTATACATTGATACAGACGCCCATCACGGAGACGGTGTGCAATTCACGTTTTATGATGACCCTTCGGTCTGCACGGTATCGATTCATGAAACCGGCCGCTATCTTTTCCCAGGAACGGGCCAGGTTCAGGAACGGGGTCATGGGAAAGGTTATGGATATGCTTTTAACATCCCGCTTGATGCGTTCACTGAAGATGAATCTTTTCTGGACTCCTACCGAACGGCTGCGGCTGAAATCGCTGAATTCTTCAAACCGGATGTCATTTTGACGCAAAACGGGGCTGACGCTCATTACTATGACCCGCTCACACACTTATGCACAACGATGAGGATTTACGAAGCGATTCCAAAGCTCGCCCATGAATTGGCGCATGCCCACTGCAGCGGAAGATGGATTGCCGTCGGCGGGGGCGGCTATGATATTTGGCGGGTCGTGCCAAGGGCATGGGCAAGAATTTGGCTTGAAATGAAAGGGATCAAAGCTGAGGGGAACCTGCCTGAAAAATGGCTGAAAAGATGGGAAAAGCAAGCATCGGTCCCGCTCCCTGGAAAATGGTGTGATCCCGAAGCATTATATCCTCCGATTCCCAGAAAAGCGGAAATTACAGAAAAAAACGCGCAAACCGTAGCAAAAGCTCTTTTCCCGATTCGCTCTGCCCGGCGGATGATGTAGCCGACTGAAAGACCCGGAATTTCTTTTATCGATCGCGTAAAACATAAAACAAGCCTTGCTTGCGGCAAGGCCTTTATTTCTTTTGGTTCAGTTTTCCAATTACGATCTCGACACGCCTGTTTTCTTTCATATGGCTTTCGGTGCGGTTGTCCCTGACTGGTTTTGTATCCGCATAGCCGACGGCTGTAAACCTGGAAGAATCGAGTTTTTCTTTTTCCGTGAAGTACCCGATCACAGTGCTCGCTCTGGCTGCAGAAAGCTCCCAGTTGGAAGGAAAACGGTAAGTGGAAATCGGCCTGCTGTCTGTATGCCCCTCTACACTGATCGGATTGGACACCGTTTTGAGCAAAATGGCGATTTTATCGAGGACAGGGTAAGCCTTATCTTTGATATCCGCTTTTCCCGAATCAAAGAGCACCGCTTCCTGAAGGACAAGAATGACGCCGCGGTCATCACGTTTAGCTGTAATCGTGCCGGACAGCTGATTTTTTTCAATATAGTCATTGATTTTCTTTAACATATCATCTTCGCTTTTGGCCGCTTTTTTCGAATGACGATCATGGCTCTCCACTGTGTGCTCCGCGGCGGACTTTCCATCGGCTCTCTCCTGAAACGAACCTACCGCCGCTTTAAATTTATTTAAATCGATTTGCGACATCGAAAACAGCAGAATAAAGAACACGAGAATCAGCGTAATCAGATCCGAAAACGTGATGATCCAGTTTGACGATTTGCGGCCGGGTTCACGCTTTCTTCTCTCATGCCTAAGCTTCATGAGCCGTACCCTTTTGCTTCGTGTTTTCCGCCTGCTTTTTTCTCCACTCTTCCTTGGAGCCGAAAACGACAAGCTGGCTTTCAAGGTTGCGCGGATTTCTTCCCGATTGAATGCCGATGATGCCTTCTATCATCACCTGCTTCTTGAAGATTTCATTTTCCGTCTTTTCTTCAAGCTTCGCGGCGATCGGAATAAACAGCATGTTGGACAGAAGCGATCCGTAAAGCGTCGTCAAAAGGGCGATGGCCATGTTCGGCCCGAGAGTTTCAGGTTTGTTCAGATTTTTTAGCATCATCACAAGCCCCACGAGGGTACCGATCATTCCCCATGCAGGTGCAAACTCCCCCGCTTTTTCAAAGATTCTCCTTCCCTTTCTGTGCCTTTCTTCCATCGCTGCGATTTCGGCGTTCATCACATTGCGGATTGTCTCCTCATCCCAGCCGTCAATAGCCAAGAGAAGGCCCTTTTTTAAAAACGGATCTTTCATTTCATTCACATCAGCGTCAAGCGATAATATGCCTTGCTTGCGCGCCTGTTCGGAAAGAGTGACAAAGGTTTTGACCAGATTCCGCACATCGTCATCTTCCGAAATAAACACCTGCTTCAATACAGATGGGGCTTTTTTTAAGTCTTTTGGAGAAAAACTGATGAATACAGCTGCACATAATCCGCCCGTCACGATAAAAAAGGACGTTAAATCGATAAATGAATAAAAACCGGAAAGACCCGCTCCCGAGACAACGCCGATCACCAAAATGAAAATGCCTAAAATCAAGCCGACCGGTGTCAGATAATCAAATCGTTTCATATTTCATTCTCTCCAGCTCATGGAAAAGAAAGCAAGGCATCCGTGTCAAAAGCCCGCGGATACTTGCTTTCTTTTCTTGGTTTGTTATGTTTAAGATGTAGTTGATTGTCTTAATTCAATTCGGTGCGGAAGCTGGACAATGTGCTCTTCGACCTCTTCCTTGTTCATCAGTTTTGTCAAAAGTCTCATGGCCACTGCACCGATGTCATACGTCGGCTGCACGACTGTTGTGAGCTGCGGACGAACCATTAGTGAAAGCCTTGTATTGTCAAATCCGATGACCTCAAGATCGTCCGGAATGGAAAGACCTTTGTCCTGAGCGGCATGAATAATGCCAAGCGCCATTTCATCGGTGGCCGAAAGAATCGCCGTCGGTTTTTCATCGAGCTTCATCAGCGATTCGAGTGCTTCCATACCGGAATCGTACGTATAATCGCCTTCTGCGAGATATTCTTCTTTAAAGTCGATCCCTTGATCCTGAAGCGCTCTTTTGAAGCCTTGGAGCTTCTTGGCTTTATTGATCGGCTCCAAGAGCGGTCCTGAAACAAACGCCAAGCGCTTATGGCCTTTTTCAATCATCATGCTTGCAGCATCATATATGGCCTGTTCATAGTCGATGGCAACGGACGGCGTCTCTCCTTTCTCTTCGACAGACGCGGCAAGAACGATCGGCACCGGTGAACGCTTGAATTCTTCAACATGTTCTTCTGTAACATTCCCGCTCATAAAGACGATTCCATCGACTTGCTTTCCAAGCATCGTGTTGAGCAGGTGCAGCTCTTTGTCCATATTTTGGTCAGAGTTGCTTAAAATAATGTTGTATTTATACATTGTGGCAATATCTTCGATTCCCCGGGCAAGCTCTGAATAAAAGATGCTTGAAATATCGGGGATGATCACGCCGACGGTCGTTGTTTTCTTGCTCGCCAGTCCTCTTGCGACGGCATTTGGACGATATCCGAGGCGCTCGATTGCTTCAAGCACCTTTTTCCTCGTTGTCGGCTTCACATTCGGATTGCCGTTGACAACCCGTGAAACCGTCGCCATACTTACATTTGCTTCCCGTGCTACATCATATATTGTCACATTACTCATTTTTACCACTCCTTCAACTGGGTACACTTTTCTTATTCTATAGCATAAACATTTTCATGTAGAGAAATGTCAAAATGTAATACTTTATGTAAAATAAACAGATCACCAGTTTACATTATTTTTCATAATTGTTCAAAGCATAAGCTCTCTTCTGAAATTATACACGGTTTTACCTAATATGAAAACGTTCCCTTTATTTTTATAATTAATTTAAATAGAAAAAAACAGCTTTTTAATTAAAAATAAGAAATTTTTTCGACAATTTGCACATAAAAAAGGACCGCTGTGCGCGGTCCTAAATGAAATGAGCGGCTTATGCCTTTACTTGTACAAGCGGCTTCAATTCGTTCAGCCACTTTTCAAATGTCGGAATATCCATTTGCTGAGCGGAGTCGGATAGTGCGACTGAAGGATCAGGGTGAACCTCGGCCATTACGCCGTCAGCTCCGATCGCAAGCGCTGCTTTTGCCGTAGGGAGCAGGAGATCGCGGCGTCCTGTTGAATGAGTGACATCAACGAATACCGGAAGATGCGTTTCCTGTTTAAGAATCGGCACCGCAGAAATGTCCAGGGTGTTTCTCGTCGCCGTTTCATACGTTCTAATGCCGCGCTCGCAAAGGATGATCTGGTCATTTCCTTGAGACA
Organism: Bacillus sp. HSf4; assembly: GCF_029537375.1. Taxonomy (NCBI): domain Bacteria; kingdom Bacillati; phylum Bacillota; class Bacilli; order Caryophanales; family Bacillaceae; genus Bacillus; species Bacillus sp. HSf4. Next base: position 3,140,128 of record NZ_CP120679.1, read on the forward strand.
TGATGTACTCCGCTGCATTGATGAATTCCTTCAATGTTGCAGCAAGTCCGCGTTTTAGGAGAACAGGCTTTTTCACAGATCCGGCCGCTTTCAAGAGCTCAAAGTTTTGCATATTGCGGGCGCCGATCTGAATAACATCGATGTAGTCGAGCGCCTCTTCGATATGCTGCGGATTCACGATTTCACTGATCACCGCCAGATCATATTCATCAGCAACACGCTTCAAAATCTGCAAGCCTTCAACACCGAGGCCTTGGAAATCGTACGGGCTTGTACGCGGTTTGAAGGCTCCGCCGCGCAGCAGCTTCAAGCCTTGTTTTTTAGCCGCCGCTGCTACTTCTGCGACTTGCTCATAGCTTTCAACTGCACAAGGACCGACGATGAATCTTTGCTCGCCGTCACCGATTTTTTCGCCTTTCAGGTCGACAATCGTATTTTCCGGCTTTTTCTTCCGGGAAACCAGCAGCGCTTTGCTGTGATCATCTTCCTGTAATTCAAGCCCCGCTTTGAAAATTTCTTTGAAAATATGCTGGATTGTAGAATCCTCAAACGGGCCGTCATTATTTTCAATAATGCTGTTCAGCATCGTTCTTTCCCTGACTGGATCATAGCGGTTAATCCCTTGCGCTTCCTTCGCTTTTCCAATCTCTTGGACGATCCTGCCCCTCTCGTTAATCAGCTTTAAAATCTGCAAGTTTAATTCGTTCGCCTGCTGCCTCAGCAAATCAAGTTCAGTGTTGCTCATGTTATTCATCCTTTCTTTTTGGCTTCACCCTATATGAGAATAAAAATGATTCAGGTTGATTAGGGTTAATTATAAACAATGTTTACTGAAATGTCACGAAAAAATTCTTTATTACCCAAACGCTTTTAAGCGATAAAGTATTATATGCGCTTTCATCGTTGTTGTGTAGGTTTTTGATCGAAAATTTTACAAAAAAAAAGAATCCATGCATGATTCTTTAACTTGATTGTTTATATAATCGCTGTATCTCGGTTTCTACGGCAAAAACCCGCTGATTGAGAGCGGCGCTCTTAACATCGACGTATTCAGTAATGTTGTCCGTATAGCGCCCGATGCTTTCAATGATATTTTTTTGCAGCAGCTCCTGCCCTTTTTTCAAGTCTTTAACATCTGTTTCAAGGCGGTTCAGACGCTGATCCATTCCGTCAAAGCGCTTGTCCATTTTATTCAAGCGCTGATCTACTCCGTCAAAGCGCTTGTCCATTTTATTCAGACGCTGATCCATTCCGTCAAAGCGCTTGTCCATTTTATTCAGGCGCTGATCTACTCCGTCAAAGCGCTTGTCCATTTTATTCAGACGCTGGTCTACTCCGTCAAAGCGCTTGTCCATTTCACCCAGACGCTGATCCATTCCGTCAAAGCGCTTGTCTATTTTATTCAGACGCTGGTCTATTCCATCAAAGCGCTTGTCCATTTTATTCAGACGCTGGTCTACTCCGTCAAAACGCTTGTCCATTTCACCCAGGCGCTGATCTACTCCGTCAAAACGCTTGTCCATTTCACCCAGACGCTGATCCATTCCGTCAAAACGCTTGTCCATTTCACCCAGACGCTGATCCATTCCGTCAAAACGCTTGTCTATTTTATTCAGGCGCTGATCCATTCCGTCAAAGCGCTGGTCCATTTCATTCAGACAATGATCAATTTTGTCTAGTCGTTGATTGACTGGGTTTAGCTCTTCCTTTAGGACAGATTGAAGCATATCCTTTAATTCGCTGTTCACCACTTCACCTCCCGCTTGTTTTATTATATCGTAGTCCAACGGTACTCACTATGCATCTTGGTAAAAAGGCATTTCTAAGAGGTAAAAGGTGAAAAGACCAGTAAAAAAGACCAAAACGCTGGATGCGATTCGGTCTTTTTGATTACGATTATGTTGTATTCGGCTTCAAAAAGCCTATTGGCTGTTTGCTTCAAGCGCCGGCTCGGTAATTTGTGAATGGGAGGCATGCCATTTGACTTTGCCATCTGTAAAAATAATCGCTTGAGGGCTTTCATGCTTGATCCCGTACCGTTCAGCAATATAATTTGAGAGCGGACGGCTTTCCTGCACCTTCAGATAATAGGCGGGAATGTCTTCATGATGCTCTGCGAAAGCATTAAATTCCTCGAAGGCGCGCCTGCTGATCGGACATGTTGTGCTGTGTTTCAAAAAGACAAACGTGCCGCCCGATTCTTCAAGCCGTCTAAATTCGTCCTCTGTTTGAATGAGCTGCTTCGACATGGTGAACTCCCTTTCCGTATTTATTTCTGGACTGTGTCCGCTGGTTCTGCTTCACTTTTCATTTCGTTTTCAGCGACCTCTGCTGTTTCTTCGATTGCGGATGAAGTTTCCTCCTTCATCTCATCCGCTTTATCGGCACCCTTGCTCCGCAGATCTTTGACTTTCTCCATAAGCTGTGAGGATTGATCCGCCATGAGCTGTGAAATCGAAGATGTCTTCTCCTTTGCGAGGCTGACATATTCGGAACCTTTTTCTCTCGCTTCATTTGTCAGTCTTTCGGTTTTGTCTTTAAGAACAGCGGCCTGCTGACCGATATCGCCGCGAAGCTCTTTTCCCGACTTCGGCGCCAGAAATAAGGCCGTTGCCGCACCGATGATGCCTCCTACAAATGTCCCGATGAGAAAATCTTTAGCATTCATTCCTTCTTTACTCATTTATGATTCCTCCTTCATCTTCTTTCGCTTCCATTTATTCCAAATTTCCAAAGCTGCATTGCTCCAGCTGACAACTTGAGAAATTTTTTCACGGTTTTCTTCCGCGGCGGTTGCAACCGAATCAGACACCTGCTGTATGGAGCTGTTAAACTGTCTGACAGAAGTTCCGACTTCCTGAACTGCATCAACAACACGATTCAATTTCAACGATTTTTCCTGAATATCCTCCGCAAGACGGTTTGTTTTATGAAGGAGCTCTGTAGTTTCTGCCGTAATGCCCTTCATCTGACCTTCAAGTCCTTCTAAGGTTGAAGCGACATGTTTCAGCGTCATTTGCAGCGATTTTAGCATTTTTGATAAATAGATTACTAAAATGAAAAAAGCGATGGCAATAAGTGCGGCGCTTAAATAAAGAATAATTATCATCATATCCTCCTTAAAGCTTCCGGGCTTACAGTTGATGTTTACCCATTTGGCCAACTTGTAAACCCCTTTGTATATTTTTTTCTACACATCCGGGTGAATTCCTTTAACAATTGCTTCGTCGATATGTACAAAAAAGCAGCGGATCGACTCACACTGCCTTTTTTATCTTATGCTAAAACATTTTCATATGCTCTCAGATATTTCTGAATGTCTCCTGCACCCATAAAAATTAAGACTCCGTTTTCATGCTCTTTTAAAATGGATGTGTCATTTTCATCAATCAGCTTCGCGTGAGCGATTTTTTCCTGAAGGTCACCGATCGTCAGCTTGCCTGCATTTTCACGGGCTGATCCGAAAATGTCGCAGAGATAGACATAATCGGCTTTCTTCAGGCTTTCGGCAAATTCCTCAAGAAAAGACTGTGTCCGTGTAAAAGTGTGCGGCTGAAATACGGCGACAATGTCGCGTTCCGGATACTTTTGCCTTGCAGCTTCAATCGTCACCTTGATTTCGGTCGGGTGATGGGCATAATCGTCAATCAGCACTTGATTTCCGATGATTTTTTCGTTAAATCTCCGTTTTACGCCGCCAAAGGTTGTAAGCCCTTCTTTAATAATGTCGACATCCACTTGCTCGTAATGGCATAGGGCGATGACAGCCAAAGCGTTCAGAACGTTGTGGTTTCCGTATGCCGGTATATAGAATGTGTCATAGAATGTATTTCTGACGAAAACGTCGAAGGTTGTGCCTTCAGTGTTTTTGATGACATTTCTCGCCTGAAAGTCGTTTTCCTCGGCAAAGCCGTAGTAGACGACCGGAACGTTGGCATGGATCTTCATCAAATACTCGTCGTCACCGCAGGCGATAATTCCCTTGTTCACCTGAAGAGCCATCGTTTGGAACGCGTCGAATACATCATCGATATTGGTGAAATAGTCAGGGTGGTCAAAATCGATATTTGTCATGATGGCATAATCCGGCTGGTAGCTCAGGAAGTGCCTCCGGTATTCACAGGCTTCAAGGACGAAATACTCGCTGTTTTCGCTGCCTTTTCCCGTACCGTCTCCGATCAAATAAGATGTCGGTTTTGCTTTCTGGATCACATGGGACAGAAGTCCTGTCGTTGAAGTTTTGCCATGTGCTCCTGTTACAGCGATGCTCGTGAACTTTTTCAGATAGTCACCGAGAAATTTATGGTATCGCACGACAGGCAGTCCTTCGGCATGCGCTTTTTCGATTTCGGGATGAGTGTCGGGAAAGGCATTCCCGGCAATAACGGTCATTCCCGGCTTAATGTTTTCCGGGTCAAATGGAAAAACAGGAATGTTTCTTTCTTCCAACGCATTTTGTGTAAAAATATACTTTTCGATATCCGATCCTTGGACAGTATATCCATTATCATGGAGTATTTGGGCAAGCGGACTCATACCTGTCCCTTTTATTCCGACAAAATGATAAACAGTCATAATTGTACCTCCAACAAACGTCTATCTGCTTTCCAGTATATGACGCCTATTTCAATTTGCAACCTAAAGCCCGGCCGCATCAATTTTTATTCTTAGTGTGAACTATATTCATTATCAGGCATTTTTAAGAGTGAATAAACCCGTTACTTGAATGATTTTTTCATCCTTTCAGCAAAGCTCTTAAAAACCGATTAAAACGCCGCAAGCGGCGCTTTCATACGCGGCGCTCTAAAAAAGCGCCCATCAGCTATCATACCACGTTTAGCTGAAAAGTGAACTACTTTCTATGAGCTGTTCCAGATCTGCCTTTGTAATCAGCACTTCTCTCGGCTTGCTTCCTTTTGCTTCCGAGATCATGCCTTCGCTTTCCATCATATCGATTAATCTGGCGGCTCTGTTGTAGCCGATGCGGAAACGCCGCTGCAGGCTTGAGGTGCTGGCGCTGTTTTGTTCCACGGCAAATTCGCATGCTTCAAGAAACAGTTCGTCCTGATCAAACCCAGCCGGATTCTGTCTGATTAATTCTTCCTGTTCAAATAAATAGGACGGTTTCTGCTGCTTTCTGACATGTGAGACGACCCGGTCGATTTCATGGTCGGACACAAAGTTGCCTTGAAGGCGGACCGGTTTTCCGGACCCGTTCTCCAAGAAGAGCATATCCCCTTTTCCAAGAAGCTTTTCCGCTCCAGCCATATCGATAATCGTTCTGGAATCGACGCCGCTGGAAACGGAAAACGCGATTCTGGTTGGAATATTAGCTTTAATTAAGCCGGTGATGACGTCGACAGAAGGCCGCTGTGTCGCGATCAAAAGGTGGATGCCGCAGGCTCTGGCTTTTTGTGCGATCCGGCAGATGCTTTCCTCGACTTCATTTGGCGCAACCATCATTAAATCGGCAAGCTCATCAATTACGACGACAAGATACGGAAGCTTTTCACCCATTTTCGTGTCGCGAACCTTTTCGTTGAAGCGCTCGATTTCCCGGACACCGGAATGAGCAAATAATTCGTAGCGCCGCTCCATTTCTTCAACAACCCATTTCAAAGCAGCAGTGGCCGCTTTTGCATCTGTAATGACAGGGCTGACGAGATGCGGAATTTCATTGTACGGCGCAAGCTCAACCATCTTAGGGTCGATGAGCAGAAGCTTGACATCAGTCGGCGCCGCTTTAAACAGCAGGCTGACTAAAATCGTGTTGATACAGACGCTTTTCCCTGATCCTGTGGCGCCTGCGATCAATCCGTGAGGCATTTTTTTCAGATCGGCCACAACCGGTTTTCCGGAAATGTCGAGCCCTAGTGCCGCCGTCAGAGGGGACGGATTCGTTCTGAATTCCGAGCTGCGAACCATTTCGCGCAAATAAACCATTTTGCTATGTAAGTTGGGTACTTCGATTCCGATTGTATTCTTTCCCGGAATCGGCGCTTCGATGCGAATATCTTTCGCTGACAGGCTGAGCTTAATATCATCCGAAAGATTTGTGATTTTATTGACTTTCACTCCTGGTTCAGGATGCACTTCAAACCTCGTCACAGATGGGCCTTGTGTGACATGTACGACATTGGCTTTAACATTGAAGTTTTCAAGCGTCACATCCAAGAGCTCGCGCTGCTCGTTTATCCATACATGGTCATCCTGCTTTTGGGCAGGAGGCACATCAAGCAGAGACAGGTTCGGGAACTGATAACCGGAAGGTGTCTTCTCTTTCTGCTTATCTGTCGGAAGCATCATCACATTAAACGGCACGGTGCCTTGGCTCGGTTTTGAGGTGTGTTTTACTTCCGGTTTGTGCGGTACTGTTGGAGAATGTTCCGCTTTTTCGGCTATTGGCTGCTCATCTTGAGCCTCGCTGTCCGCATGATCAACATCTCGGGCTTGATCTTGTGCCGCGGTCTGTTCATTCTGCTCATCCGCATAGGGCTCTACGCCTTGTTCAGGTGCGGCTGATTCTTCTAGCCCGCCGGTCTGCACTTCATCCTCGAAAAACACCGCTTCCCCGGCGTATATTGCTGTTTCACCTGTCTCCGCCGGACCAGCCGATTCGGCGGACGCTTCCCGCCATTCATCTTCTGCAGGTGATTGCGCATCTTCGTAAAAGCTCCGGTTCTTTTCGGCTTCTTCTGTTAACGGGAGAGCGATATCTTCGGCTTCTTCTTCCGCGCCGACCGGTTCATCTATATCGTGCGGCACAGATTTTTCTTCGTTTCCTTCTGAATGCGGTTCTCTTCCCATGCCGTCAGGGTTCTCTTGGACACTGATTTGCGGTACAGACTGTTCTTCCGTTCCTTCTGGTTCTCCGCTTTCTGCCGGCTGTTCCATACCGGCCGGCGGTTCCTGCACGCTGATTGGCGGCTCAGGCTCAGGTTTTTCTTTCGTTCGTTCCGGCCCTGGACCGCCTTTTTCTGCACGTTTCTCCATGGGTGCATGCGGCTCCTGCATGCTGACTTGCTCCATCGTGCTTTCCTTATCGAAAAAATTCCGGCTTTTTTCAGCTGCTTTCGGGCGTAACTGCGGATCGTTTGCAAAAGGCGTTGGATCCGTTCCGGCCGGCTGCTCTGGCATTGGCGGTTTGCTTTCGGCGAAGTTCTGCTGATTTTTGATTTCTTCACTAAAAAGCGTTACACCTTCTTGCCTTCGACCGCCGTATGTATTGTTTTTGGCCAAATCATTCGGTCTGGCCCTTTTTTGCTCGTTAAAGCCATAAACCGGTGAAGGTATGACAGAGGGTCTAAACGGCTTTTTGGCCGTTTGTTCCGCTCCCTTCGCCGAATGGTTGGTCTTTGGCTGATAGGCTGAAGGCCGGCTGCCGGTGCGGCGGTTCCTTGTATGGCGCCCTTCGTTTTGTTCCCTTTGCGGGGACTTTTGGTCAGGTATGACCGGAAAGCGGAATTTTCCCTTTGGGTATTCATAAACAACTTTTGCATCCGCGATTTGCGGCATTTCTTCATTTTCTTCAAAAGACGAATCCGACATGGTTTGCTCTGTCTGGTTCGTCTGTTTTTCACTATTTTCATCATCGCCTAAAAACAGGCTGAACATTTTATTAAACCAGCTCATGAATCATCACTCTCTAACTCCCTTATATTTTTCGGGGACGATTTTTAGTATACCACTGCTTCATCAGTCAGAAAAGGACAAGGTCATCCTAATCCGTTTCGTCCGCCGAATAAAAAAACCGCTAAGTTTGGCTACCCAGCGGCTTCTTTTTACATGTATTCGAAAGTTTGTTTCATTTTATGCCGTTTTAAAATGTGAAGGCTTCTCCTGTCTGATGGCTGTCATCAAGGACGAGGATTCCTTTTTCCTTCGGTGCATCGGGAAGGTTCAGTTCTTTTGCCGAGCAGATCATGCCGCTTGACGCCACACCCCGAAGCTCTGCATCTTTGATGATCATACCGCTTGGCATCACAGCTCCCACTTTGGCGACGACGACTTTCTGTCCGGCCTCGACATTCGGGGCACCGCAGACGATCTGCAATGTCTCGCTGCCGACGTTTACTTTGCAGACGCTTAATTTATCGGCGTTCGGATGTTTCTCTTTTTCCTCGACATAACCGACGACAAATTTTGGCGAAAGATCAACCGTCAGTTCATCTTTCAGACCGTTGCGGATCAATATTTCGTTCACATCCTGTACAAAGCTTTCAGAAAGAGCGATTGACCCGCTTTCCTCAAGACTTATATAGGATGAAGCGTTAAAAATGTTGTAGCCTGCCGTTTCTTTTGTGTCTTTATGAAAAATTTTGACGACATCTCCGTGGCGTTCAAAAGCGATATCTTCACGGGGAACATCTTGAAGGGCGATCAATAGCGTGTCGCCTACTCCTTCGCGGTTAAAAAAAACATTCATTGAAAAATTCCTTTCTAATCATTACTTTTTAGGGCGGTTTTTAGCGAGAATGAAAATCGGTTCGAGCTTTCCCTCTTCATATAAAAAAGAGAGCGCTGTGATCGGCACCGTGCCGTTTGCAAAAAAGCTCATCGACATTTGTCCGAGAATATCATACCCGCTGTTGTTGCGGATATCGGCGATGATCAGCACATCCTGATGAGGGACTGACACCGCAAGAGCACCCTGCGCTTTTTTTTCATATTCAGAGAGAATCGATTCATTTAAAACCCGGCTGGCATCGTAGCCGTCATTTGATCTGAAAAAGTAAAAATGGTTGCCTGCGACAACATCTTCTTTGACAACCGTGCGAAGCGAGCGGAGGTTGAACGACGCCGTCTCCCTGATTCTTTCCTTCGTCCAGCCCTCTTTTTCAAGCATGTTCTCATCAATGAGCCGATACGTTTTGCCAAGATCAAGCGCATAATAAATTCTCGTCTCGGCTGTATGGTCATCGAAAATCAAGGGAATGCCGGCGCTGGACTTATCGGGGAATGACGTCGAGCGGATCACGGGATAAATCAGGCTTTCCCGGCCTTCCATCTCCTGTGACTGGCCTTTCATGGCATTGAGCGCTTCCTCCGTATAATAGACGACTTCGTCGATGGCTTCTTCTTTTTTCTGCTCCCATTTCGCGATAATGCCCGGAAGCTCAAGGGTGATGCCTTTTTTCGTGTGTTTATCCTCGATTCTCAGGCTATCTTTTTCCCTGTCAAAATGAAAGGCCCAGCTGTCATTTTGCAGGCGTTTTTTCAATATATCGGAAAGTTTCCTTGACGTCATTTTCATAGAGGAACTCTCCTTTCTGCTACTTGTTCAGAGAATCCGTCAAAAATTGCTCGATTTCCTCTTTCGTTTTTCGATCCTTGCTGACAAAGCGATTGATTTCGTTTCCGTCTTTGAATACGAGAAAGCTCGGAATTCCGAAAATGTCCCATTCAGCGCATGTGTCGATAAATTTGTCACGGTCGACATAGTAGAATGTGAACTCCGGATAGTTCGCCTCAAGCTCCGGCAAAAACGGTTCGACAAAACGGCAGTCAGGACACCAATCCGCCGAAAACATCAACAGGGACAAATCATCATTGACAGCTTTTTGCAATTCTTCATTAGACTCGATTTTTTTCAATTTACAACGCCTCCAATATATAATCTGATCATCCATTCGGATCATACCAGACAACCGGCTGTATAGCCAGACTTTTGCAACCTTCCGCAACAGATGAACGCTTCTTTATGTATCATACCCTTATGACGATTAGGCAACCTTACCTAACAGCCTACTTCATATCATTAGCATAATTTTTTTGCTTTATCAAGCCATCCTCGTTTAACATGGTGAATGAAAGGGTAAAAATATCCGTTAAGGCGCCGCAGCCATTAGCCGGGTCCGCTGCCCTATGAAAAATCAAAGTCAGGAGGAAGTTGTATGGAATTCATCGTTTATCTTGCCGGAGAAATACATAGCAACTGGCGCGAGGAAGTAAAGGAAAAGGCGAAATCTCTTAAACTGCCGATCACATTTGTAGGGCCGATGGAAAACCATGACCGTTCCGACAATATCGGCGAAGAAATTCTCGGAAAACAGGCCGATGCAATCGCTAAAGATGATGCTGCCTCCGATTTAAACAACTTTAGAACCTCAGTTTTAATGAACAAGGCGGATGTCGTCATCGCGCTTTTCGGAGAAAAATATAAACAATGGAATACAGCCATGGATGCGTCCTATGCGATCGCAAAGGGAAAACCGCTGATCATCATTCGTCCCGAGTCTCTCCACCATCCATTAAAAGAGCTGTCCAACAAAGCGAACATCACCGTTGAAACTGTAAACCAGGCGATCAAATCGCTGTCATACGTGTTCGAAAGCAAATAAAAGAAAAACCTGTGCATCTTGCACAGGTTTTAGTCGTTTTCAATGATTGACCTGACCAGGGAATCATCGCACACCTTCACCAGCTTGATGAGCAATTCTTTTGCCGCTTGATAGTCATCAACATGGATGATGGATGCTGATGTGTGGATGTACCTTGAACAGATGCCGATGACGGCTGAAGGGATGCCTTCATTTGAAATATGGACCCGCCCGGCGTCTGTTCCTCCCGGGGAAACAAAATATTGATAAGGAATGCCATTGGATTCAGCGGTATCAAGGACAAAATTCCTCATTTCGCTGTGCGTCACCATCGTCCGGTCGAAAATCCTGAGCAACGCTCCTTTTCCAAGCTGGCCAAATTGATGTTTGTCGCCGCTTGCATCATTTGCCGGGCTTGCATCCAGCGCGAAAAACAGATCCGGCTGAATCATATTGGCCGCCGTCTGGGCGCCTCTTGTTCCGACTTCTTCCTGTACGGTTGCCCCGGAGTAGAGCGTATTCGGGAGTTCTTCGCCTTGCAGCTCTTTCAGCAGTTCAATGCTTAACCCGCAGCCATAACGATTATCCCAGGCTTTCGCCAATATTTTCTTTTCATTGGCCATCGGGGTAAACGGACAGATCGGCACGATTTGCTGTCCCGGCCTGACACCGATTTTTTCGGCGTCTTCCCTGTCGTCCGCTCCGATATCAATCATCATGTTTTTAATGTCCATCGGCCGTTTTCGCTGTTCATCTGTTAAAAGGTGCGGAGGCGTGCTTGCGATCACACCTGGTATCGGCCCGTTTTCCGTATGAATTTCGACCCGTTGCGCCAAGAGAACCTGGCTCCACCATCCGCCGAGTGTTTGGAAGCGAAGCATGCCGTTGTCTGTAATCGATGTCACCATGAATCCCACTTCATCCATATGACCGGCCACCATAATTTTCGGGCCGCCTTTCCGGCCGTTTTTAACGCCGAATACGCTTCCGAGTCTGTCCTGAATGATCTCGTCTGCATATTTTTGGAGCTCTTTTTTCATGAAAGCCCGGACAAGATGTTCATTTCCGGGAGCTCCCGGAAGCTCCGTCAGCGTCTGAAAAAGCGTTTTCGTTTCCTGATTCATCAGTTTCCCTCATTTCATATGTATCTAGTTCACATTTTACATAAGTGTGCAGTATGTTTCCAGAAGAGAGCCCATTCTTAACATCAAAGGACATGTTCTGTATAATGGAAAAAAGAAGCTTTGGAGGTGCCAAAAATTATGAAATTGCGCCATTTTCTTCTCGGAGCCGGAATCGGCATCGCCGCAGCCGTCGTTGTCAAACAATATGTGATGACGCCTTATATTTCTTCAGAAAAGGCGCTCCGCATTGTCAAATCTGCATTTAAGCAGAGAGGACCGATTGACGGCTCATGGATATATACCGTTCCAGAGTCATATACCGTAAACGGAGAAACCGTCATGGTGTATAAAACCGGCATTACCCGTTCCGTTTTTGGAGAGCTTGAGCAATATGAAGTCATGGTTGACGCTCAAACAGGAATGATCGTTGATGTGATTGACACGGCGGCATAAAAAGCTGCGGCAAAAAGGCCGCAGCTTTTTATATAGCGCGAATCGGCCGATAGACAGGATGCCACATAGCGTCCTGCACAGCCTGTATGACATCTTTCGGCTCTTCTTCTGCCACACCGTCCTGAACGGCCGCTTTGATGACCGCCGCTGCAACGGTTGCCGATACCGTCCGCAATTCCTCGACCTGCGGAAGCAACGCGGCACCGGGTCGGCCGGTATCAACCATATTCGCAATCGCTTCAGCGCTTGCGTAAAACATATTGTCGGTAATCCGCCGTGCTTTTGCAACAAGTGTGCCAAGTCCCAGCCCCGGAAAAACAAAAGCATTGTTCGCCTGGCCGATGACATATTCTGTACCGTCATATTCCACTGGATCAAACGGGCTACCGGTGGCTACAAGCGCCCGGCCTTCCGTCCATTTGATCAGGTCGATCGGCTTCGCCTCAGACAGCGGTGTCGGATTAGACATCGGAAATATCGCCGGCCTTTTGACATGAGCCGCCATTTCTTTAACAATTTCTTCGGTGAATGCCCCAGATACGGTCGAAGTACCGATCAAAATTGTAGGCTGAACCTTTTTGACAACTTCAGCCAAATCAATCGTTTGCCCCGGTCCGTTTCGTTCAAACCCCTTGACCTCTTCGGCGGGCCTTGCATACGGCTTTTGCAGTTCCTGCAGATCGTCCATGTCGTCCGTCAGCAGTCCGTTCCGGTCCACACACCAAAAACGGCGGTAGGATTCTTCTTCTGACATCCCTTCCTTCAATAAAGCGGCACGAATCTGCTCGGCATTGCCGATACCGGCGGTACCCGCTCCAAATATGACGATTTTATGGTCTTTCAGCGGCATTTTCGATATTTTGACAGCCGCCAGCACCGCTGCAAGCGTGACAGCGCCCGTTCCTTGGATATCATCATTAAATGTGCATACCTTGTCTTGATATGTTTTTAAAATCCGGCGGGCGTTTTGCGTACCGAAATCCTCCCAGTGCAGTAAGACACCCGGGAAAGTCTCGGTCGCAGTCTGAACATACTGTTCAATAAAGGAATCATAGCGCTCGCCCCTGATTCTAGAATGCTGGTTTCCGACATACAGCGGATCATTGAGAAGCTTTTCCTGATTCGTCCCGGCATCAATCACCACAGGCAGCACCCTGCTTGGATCAATGCCGGCTGCCGCGGTATATACGGCAAGCTTTCCGATAGAAATGGCGATGCCTCCTACACCCCAGTCCCCAATGCCGAGAATTCCTTCGGCATCTGTTGCAACAATCAACTCAATATGCCCCTTTTTGGCCGCCATGTTTTTAAAAGCCGTTTTCATGCCTTCCGGGTCATTGACAGATAAAAACAGGCCCCGCGGCTTTCTGTATTCATGGCTGTACTGCTGGATCGCCGTTCCGACAGTCGGGGTATATACGATCGGCAGCATTTCTTTCATATGATCATTCAGCAGCCTGTAAAATAAAACTTCATTCCGGTCATGAAGCGCCGTCAAATAGACGTTTTTGCTTAAGTCATCAGGCTGTGAACGGAATTGCTGATACGCCCGCTTCGCTTGCTCTTCAAGCGTCAGTACCTTCGGCGGAAGAAGCCCCGTCAGCCCCAGCGCTTTCCTTTCTTCGACGGTAAATGCAACCCCTTTGTTAAGGAAGGGGGTTGACAGGACTTCAAATCCCCTTAATTGTGTTTCGATGACTTGTTCATTCCCTTTTGTCTGGCTCACCCGTCTTCTTCCTTTCACATGTTCATTATCTATAGCATGTTTATCAATCGGGCAAACCATTCACCAAAAGCGCAAGCTTATCGTCTTTCTCTTTTCACGGATTCCGTGATATCGCCGTTTTCATCCCATTTTAAAGCTCTGTAAATGGCATCATGGTAAAAAATGTACCATGCATGTTGTTCAGCGGCTTTTTTCTGCCATGTTTGTTTTGCGGTGATCGATGTCATCGGATAATCATCATAAGCGAGCACCCACAAAGGATTCCGGTGGGCATGAGTCGGCATGATATCCGCCATATGAAGAGCCATTTCCCCCGAATCTTCGAGTGTGATGACAGAGTGGCCGTCGCTGTGGCCGCCTGTATGGTGCATTGTGATGCCTTCCAAAACCTCAAGTTTTTGTTCAAAGGTCTTCACTTGATGCTGAACCGCTTCCCAGTTTTCTTTCCAATATGTATTCTTGGAGCGGATATTCGGATTTTTCATTTCTTCCCATTCTATAGAGGATGTATATATTGCAGCATTCGGGAAAACGGAGACAAGATCATCTCCCTCATAGCGCGTCAATCCGCAGGCATGGTCAAAATGAAGATGTGTCATGAGAACAGCGTCAATATCCGCTGTTGAAAGCCCGATCGTCTGTAATGATTCGTCAATTGACGATTCCTCTGTCACACCATAGTTTCGTTTTTGTTTGTCCGTCAGTTTTCCGCGGCCGATTCCCGAATCAATCAGCAGCCTGTCCCCGTCCTTCTCCACAAGAATCGGATCTGTTCTAAGCTCAATCTGATTTTGGTCATTCACGGCATATTTTTTCGACCAAAGCGGCTTCGGGACAACGCCGAACATGGCTCCCCCGTCCATATGTGTCACACCGCCGTTAAGCCATGTCAGCTTGATATCTCCAATGTTCAAAGTTTCCATCATCATCCCTCCTACATCTTATCGTAGCAAAAACAAATAAAAAAAACAGACGGAATGTCTGTTTTTTTATGCTCTCCATTCAGCTTCGACTCTGTAGATCGGCTGGCCTTTGGCGGCAAATTTTTCTTCATATTCGGTCATGACGTTTCCTTCAAAGCCGCTCTGGTGCAGATCAAGGCTGACAAACGTCAAAACGAGTCCGTATTGAGAGAAGCTTGATAGAGAATATTCAAATAGCCCGCGGTTGTCCGTTTTAAAATGGATCGCTCCCTTTGCGCCGAGGACCTGCTCATACTTTTTCAAAAACGCGTGATTGGTGAGGCGCCGCTTTTCATGGCGCTTTTTAGGCCACGGATCAGAAAAGTTCAAATAAACGCGATCGACTTCTCCTTCCGCAAAAACATCTGAAAGCATATCGGCATTGATGTTCAACAGCCTTGCATTAGGCGCTTCAGCTTGTTTTACTTTATCTACCGCGGTGACGATGACGCTCTTAAATAATTCGATGCCGATATAATTGACATCCGGGTTCTGCCGGGCCATTCCTGAAATAAACTGCCCTTTCCCGGTTCCTACTTCAATATGGATCGGATTGTCATTCCCAAAAACGGAATGCCATTTCCCTTTATATTGGGACGGTTCGCTGATGACAATATGAGAGTTTTCAGCCAAATAATCATCCGCCCAAGGCTTGTGACGCATTCGCATGTACTTACACCTCTATCTGTTATATCGTCTTACAACATACCATGAAATACAAGAGCCTCGCAAGAGCTCTTTTCAAAGCAAAAAGAACCCGACGATCGCCTTCGGGTCCTTCATGTATAAAAATAAACTTTATGAACATTTTAAACCATATACCTTTAGAATGAAGGGATGTGCCAATATTATGGGCTTAAATCGAGAAAATCAAATTCATCTATTAAAAGACATTCTCTCAGACCACCAAGCAGATTGCTCCGGTACTGTTGCCGAATGCGAACAGGTGGAACGGATCATCAAGTCTTTAATGGCGAACACAAATCTGGACGGCAATCTGAAAGGCGTCCTTGAAGATATTTATCTGTACAGCCAGAGAGGAAGATCGTCCAATTCGCTCAACGACCACATCCTGGAGCACCAAGACCGCCTCACTCAGTGGGTGGAAGAAATCGGCTCACTTTCATGAAGATCTGGCGAGCCGCTGCAACAGCAAATGCAGCTGTTCAAGCCCCTGGTTGAAGCCGTCCTGATTTCCTTTCGCCTTTTGCCAGACGGTATTCATCGCAGCTTCTGCCAAGACGTACCACGCCATTCTTAGCTTAAGATTGTCCGTTAAAGAGGCGCCGTAGCGTTCAAGCCAGCTTTCCCATTCCTGCTCTTCAACATAGTGATAAAGAAGCGGCCCCAAATCGATCGCGGGGTCCGCAATCATCGCTCCATCCCAATCGATTAAATAAAGTTGATCCTGATCTGTTAGAAGCCAATTATTATGATTGACATCGCAGTGGCAGACGACTTTTTCCCCGGACTGCACATCTTCCAGATGATGCTCCAGATAAAAAAGCGCTTGATCCAGCTGCGAAATTGGATATTGCCGGGCCTGGATAAACTGCTTTAATTGAGTGATCACAGAGATTGGCTGGAAAGGCTGTTTTCCAAGCCTTTTCAGCATGTCTAAAAGCTCTTTGGAGCTGTGGATTTTCCGAAGCATTTCAGCCACCGCCTGACTGTTCATATCCTTCGGTTTCAGCTCTCTGCCTTTGAGCCAGTGCTGTGCTGTAATCACATCCCCGTTTTCCATTCGTTTTGTCCAAACGAGCTTAGGAACAATTCCTTCCGCGGACAGGACAGCCAAAAAAGGAGAGCTGTTTCGCTTTAAAAAAAGCTGTTGTCCGTTATGTTCTGCATAATATGCGTCTCCTGTAGCTCCTCCTGCGGGGGAAATCTCCCATTCGCTACCTAGTAATTGTCCCAACCAGTTCATATCGATTTTCAACCCATCATTTCATTAAAAGATTTTAAAAGCATCTGCATCCCTTGAAGGGAGACAAACCGCCTGTATTGATCGTCTCTTTGTTTTCAAATAAAAAGACGGCTATTGAGAGTCATTTGTGCTAAACAATAGCCGTCTTTTAAATTTTAGCGCTATACGCTAAACTTCGTCAAGCAAAACTAAAAAATCCCTTTTGGTTCGTAAAGAACATACGTACCGATGCCGTTCAGCTGAAGCCATCCGCTGACCGGGACCATCTCCTGAAAAAATGTAAAAGGATCGCAGTATAACAAATAGCTTTTCTCATCCGGAAGCTTCAGCTCTTCCTGTTTCGCAAATGGACAGTGGACGACAATGATTTCATTCCAGCCGTCAATCTTTCCAATATGATACAGCCTGTAAGCGATCGCCTCTTTCGTTTCTTCCAAAAAAGAAAGGTGTTTCTTGACCTCTCCGTGTGTTCGGAGGCGAAAAGCAGGATGGGCTTTCCGCAGGGCAATCAATTTTCGCACATATTCTATATCCCCATGAAGCGCCGCTCTTTTTTTCCAATCGAGCCGATTGATCTGATCGCTTGCTCTGTAGCTGTTTTGATTCCCCTGCTTTGTACGGCAAAACTCCTGTCCGCTATGAAGAAACGGGACACCTTGCGACAGAAGGACGATCGCGATGGAAAGCCGCTGTCTGAGCCGTTTGGTCTTTTGATCTTCCTGCAAACAGAAAGCCATCTTATCCCAAAAGGTATGGTTGTCATGAGATTCGACATAATTGATCGACTGTTGCGGCGATAAAAAGCCTGGGGAACCGGCGATTCCATCCTGAACCGCCGCTTTCTTCCGGACATCTCCCAACGCAAATCCGCGGTCTTCAAGGTGGAACGTGCTCCCCTTTACGGCATCCCTGAATCGGTCGTTGAAAAAGCCGATCCCCGGCATATTCCCCGCATTGTGGAGCGCTGCCTTTTGTCCGTCTGGAAGCGGCGTGTTCAAATCCCAGCCTTCACCGAACAGCAGCACCCCCGGTTTGACACGCTCGGCAAGCTGTTTGATCCGGCGAACCGTTTCGATGTCTAAGATGCCCATTAAATCAAAGCGAATCCCGTCGACATCATAGTCTTCCAGCCAGAAGCGGATGGAGTCGAGTATAAATTTCCTAGCCATCAGCCGCTCTGAGGCGATGTCATTTCCCACACCCGTTCCGTCAGCGGGAAAGCCGAATTCATCGTGACGGAAAAAATACCCCGGAACCGTTCTTTCAAAAGGGGAATCCTCCCTCTTGTAAACATGGTTGTATACGGCATCCATGATGACGTTCAGCCCGTTTTTGTGCAGCGCCTGGATCGCGGTTTTGAGCTCGATGATCCGCTTTTTCGGACCTTGAGGATCAAGGGAATAGCTTCCTTCAGGCACGTTAAAATGGAGGGGATTGTAACCCCAATTATATGATGTCCCCGGATCAAGCTCGTCAACCCCGGCAAAGTCGTTGAAAGGGAGGAATTCGACATGGGTGATCCCGAGTTCTTGCAAATAGGATACCCCTGTTGAGAAACCGCCGGCCGTTTCGGTATGTTCTTCTGTTAACGCTAAATATTTCCCCTTATACTGCATGCCGCTCTCATCATGAATCGAGAAATCGCGGATATGCGCTTCATAAATAACGGCATCACACGGACTTTGAAAAGCTTGAGGATCGTGCTTTTCGACTTTTAACTCGTCGGGATCAAGGACAACTCCTTTTTCACCGTTGGCCGTCACGGCCTTTGCATACGGATCGGCCGTCCTAAACCGTTCTCGATTGACATAAATGTGATACATATACATCCAGCCGTTCATATCGCCATCGACGGTGATTTCATAAACACCTTTATGTTTTCGGACCATTTGAAGCACCGTTTTTTGCGTTCCATCGGGGCTTTGGAGTTCAAGCATAGCTGCGGAGGCACTCGGCGCCCACACTCTGAATATGGTCCGTTCTCTGGAATAAATGGCGCCCAGTGTGCCTTCGTAAAAAAAAGCTTGATCAAATTCCGCCGTTCTGATGACGGCTCCGATCTGCAGATCCGTCCATTCGCTTCCTCGGCAGCGGACTTTATGGACCCGCCCCAAAGGAACGGGTCCTTCGCTTTCCAGCACATATTTGCGGTGCTCTTTCAGTTCTCGCGTTTCCTTTATCAAAAGCCCGCTCTCCTTTCCCTGTTCATCTTCAAGCAGGAAAGGCGGGCCAAAGCAATCAGTCCGGTTTCGCGAAACCAATACGGTGATTGTGCGCATCTCATCCAGATAAGCTTCAAAAGGGCGGCTGATATTCAGCATCACAGTCTCTCCTTCATCCGGAGGATTTATGCTTTTAAGCGGAGAGATTCCGTCCCGGTTTTCACAAAAACAGGTGTTGAACCGATCAATTCTCCGTCCGCTTGGAAAAGCACTCTCTCATTGGTATGAAAATAGATGTCTTTCGTTTTAAACGAGGTGACCCCTTTTTTTCCGATATGTTTGCCAAACATCATCGCAAACAACAGCCCGGCTTTTTTCAGCGCCGGGAGATCTTCAATGATCATCACATCCAACTGCTCCTCCCGAGGATTTGCGTTTGGCGCAATCTTCATTCCTCCGCCGTAGTATGGGTGATTGGAAACAGATGCAAACCAGATTTTTTTAAACGTCCGTTGTTCAGCACCGCTTTCATAGGACAGGACAAACGGTTTGAACGTAAAAGCGGTGGCTAAGAACAACAGCGGCTGAATCAGGTGATTCAGCCGGAAAAAGAACGTCCACTTCGGCATATCAGACATTTTCTTGAGAAAACAGGCGTCAAAACCTAAACTGAGATGATTGACAAAGTAAAGTTCATGTACACTATCTTTTGTCCGGAAACCGCCGAGCGCATAAGTGCGGGTCAGCGAGTGTCCGCCCCGTTTCATTCCCTTGAATACGTCCGATTTTTTAACAGAAAATCCGCGCTTAAAGTCATTTGCCGAGCCTGCGGGTATGACGCTCAGCTGAATATCTCCCAGGCTGACCAATCCGTTCAAGACTTCGTGAATGGTGCCGTCGCCGCCGATGACGAGCAGACGTTTCAGTCTGTCATCCTGTATCGTCGATATTTGCCTCGCCAGCACTTCGGCATGTCCCTGATGCTGAGTCAAAAACGAGCGATACGATATGTTTGCTTTTTGGAGTTCTTTCTGCAATGATTTCCATACTCTGAGAGCCGCTGAGTTTCCGGCTTTCGGATTGATGATGATATACCATTCACTCATGATTCTATTCTCCATCTTCATAATATGAAATAAAACGGGAATTAATCCAGCCATTCCTTTCTCCGCTTCGATTCCGACACTCCGTAAGACAGCAAAATTTTCGCAGCTTTCAGCTGCCGGCTTTTGATCGGGGCAAAGTTTTTCTGCTGCTTCGCCAGCCAGTCACTCCATTGTCTTCGGTCATAAATCTCGATCCCGTAGGGAGGTTCGGGATAATCGATATATGATGTTCTGCTGATGATGAATTTGCGCACCGGCAGTTCGATATCCGATCCTTTTAAGAGCTGTGAAAGGATCGAACCTGTTCTGAGAAGTTCGGTGGTCGGATTGAGAACAGACCTTTCCTTGCCTCTGACGGTTTTCTCCTTCCAAAAACGGTCTTTGGAACCGATAAAGGCGCTTTCTTTATCACCTTCAAGAAATGCCAAACAATAGATTTCAAGCGGCGTCAGGATGATGATGCTCAACTCAGCCGCCGCCTGGCTGACCTGCAAAACCGGATGATACATAATAAAATACGAATCCGGCAGCTGCTGCGCCAAAATTTGCAGAATTTTATCGCTTTTTATTTCCCGGGAAAGGCCTGATATGTCTGAAATCGTCGAGCTCGCCCATTTTAATTGAAATTGATAAAGGCGCTCTTTAAAAAAAGCAGCCAGCTCTTTTTCACCGGCGGGAATTCTGGCGATCAGATCCCCATCCATTTCCTCTTCCAAACCGTTAAACCATTGATCAACGGCTTCTTTTCCATTATTAATATCGGATAATTCTTTTTTTCTTTTTAATGAAAATGTTCTCTTTTTTCGGCTGCCATCGTTTTCTGAAGGAATACTTTCACCGCGGAAAAATCCTTCCTCTTTTTTTTCCGCCATTTCTTTCAGCGACTGCCAGCGCTGCTTTTTTAAGCGGATAAACTGATTCATATAGTGATAAGGGTCTTGCTCATATCTTGAAATGCAATCCTGAATTTTAACAATCTGTGCCATCGCTGTTCATCTCCGAATCCTGCTTTCTGATTTGCTCCCCGTTGCCGAACAGAAAAACGGCTTTATGTTCATATTTGGGAAGCCTGTCTAAATGAGTCTGAAAAAGGGTGCACTGCCGGGCAGTGAATGAAATCCCGCCTTCAAGCGGCTCCAGGCACCCGCTAAACGGAGCGGAGCCTTTCCACTTCCTGGCGACAGTCATATGCGGGTGGAAAGGCCGTTTCTCAATGTCAAAACCGGCAGCAGCCGCGGCTTGCTTGACGCGTTCCCTCAGCTGAAAAAGGGGGGCGGAATGCTCCGGTTCTACATGAAGAATCCTCGGCTCTGACGGTTTTCCAAAGGTCCCGAGCTGTTTTAAACAGAGCGCAAAAGGAGGCGTTTCATCAGAAATAAGCGCAAGCTTCTTCTCCAGCGCGGAAAGCTGCTCCTTACCCGCTGGTCCGAGAAAGACGAGGGTAAAATGATAATCTAAAGGATGCACCCATCTATGAAAAGAAAGTTCCGGACGGCCGCTGATCGTTTGATGTAACGGCTCTGCAAGCTCAGCCGGAAAAGGGATTCCGATAAAATAATGCGGTTTTGCTGGCATATGTATGACTTCCTTCCATTGATCTTCTTTACATTTTAACAAAAAACAAAGGGACTTATAACCTCTCCATTTTTCACTTTTCAATGCCTTATGATAGGATATTGAAAAAGAATGTTTTCTAGAAAGGGTGCCCAATGTGAAAGATGTGCAGAACATCGCGGAATTAATCGGGGATACGCCGCTCGTCAAATTAAACCGGGTGCAGCCTGAACACGCGGCGCAAGTTTATGTAAAGCTTGAATCCTTTAATCCAAGCGGCAGTGTGAAAGACCGGGCCGCTTATCAAATGATTCTTGATGCAGAAGAAAGAGGCCTTCTCAAACCAGGCTCTACAATCATTGAGCCGACAAGCGGAAACACGGGGATCGGGCTGGCTATGAATGCGGCCGCGAGAGGCTACAAAGCGATTCTTGTTATGCCTGATACGATGACGAAAGAACGGATCAACCTTTTAAAAGCCTATGGCGCGGAGGTCGTTCTGACTCCAGGGGACGAAAGAATGCCGGGGAGCATCAAAAAAGCGCAGGAGCTTGCAGAAGAGATCCCCGGAAGCTTTATACCGATGCAGTTTGACAATAAAGCCAACCCTGATGCGCACAGAAAAACAACAGCTTTGGAAATTGCCCGGGCAATAGAAGAAATCGGCAAACCGCTTGCGGCTTTTGTAGCAACTGCGGGGACGGGCGGAACGATAACCGGAACGGGTGAAACCCTGAAAGAGCTGTTCCCGGACATTACCGTTCATGTGGCAGAGCCGGCCGGCTCCCCTGTTTTGTCAGGAGGCAAACCGGGCAAGCACAAACTCGTCGGGACAAGCCCCGGCTTCATTCCGAATATTTTAAATGAGGATGTCTATGACGAAATATTAAAAATTACGGATGAAGAAGCTTATGAGATGACGCGCAGATTGGCGCGTGAAGAAGGAATTCTCGTCGGACCTTCTTCAGGAGCTGCCTGCTTCGCTGCCGTTGAAACCGCAAAAAAACTGCCGCCGGGAAAAATTGTCGTCTGCATGACAGCCGACACCGGAGAACGCTACTTATCGAGCGATCTATTTTCTTTTTCTGAAGCTTGAGTAAAAACTCTCGCAGTCTAGGAAGGCCGAGAATCGGAGCGGGCTTTCACCAGCACAGAACTGCCAACGAAGGCAGGGGTTTGCCGCCACACTGAAAGCTTGATTTCTGATCAGAAATCAAGCTTTTTTATTAGGAGGAAACCGATGATTGTACGGCGGCAGCTTTCTTCGACAGGATATACATGCCTGCGATCAGCAAAAAAGACAGCGTGGATAATATGCCAAAGAACAAGTAAACATAAAGCGCGGAAGAACGCTCATAGATGAGCCCGCCCATAAATGTGCAAAACCAGTTCCCCAAACCGTTTCCGACGGCTGTATATAAACTGATCGCCGTCGCGCCTAAATGATCCGGCGCAATCTTTCTGACATACTGCAGGGCAGCGGGAATGAACAAGCCGACGGAAAATCCCTGCACGATGCATGTCGCATATACGAGCGGCAGCGAAGGCGCAGCATAATAGAATATCCAGCGGAGCGAGGAGATGAGAATGGCAAACATCAAAACTTTTTCAATCCCAAACCGCTGAATCAAACGGCTTGCTGCTTTCATGAAAGGGGCTTCACTGCCCGCCGCAATTAAAAAAGCGATCCCCACTCCCGCGAGCGTTCCGCCGATTTCCTGAATATAGATTCCGAAATAAATATTATGGGCTAAAGTAGGGCCCATCATAAAAAAAGCTGCCGTCAAAAACAGAAAATACTTCTTCAGCTTAAAGAGTTCTTTGATTCCGGCCCTCAAACTGATGTTCATCGCTTTATTTTCTTTTGGGAGCCTTGCAGAAAAGAAAGCCGACAAGATTAAAAAAACAACATACGTATAAAAAATGAGTGCCAGATGAAAGGTTTCAGCCAGATTGCCCATAAAGAAAACGGCTCCCGCAAAACCGAGCGCCCCCCACAGCCGGATTGATCCGTAGGGGACCCCGGACTTTTCAGAAAAGCCGAGTGCAATGCTGTCTGAAAGCGGAACGACAGCGCTCTGACATGCAGCCAGGAAAATCATCGCCACGATCAAGACCTCATAAGATGCGGACAGGGAAAATAGCAGTGTGAACAATGCGGTCAACAATAATGCAGTCGTCAGCAATGCGGTCGGTCTCCTCGTCAGATCGCTCATCAATCCCCAAACAGGCTGGATGAAAATCATCACGACGGGGCTGATCGACATGATCAAGCCGATTTGGCCGCCGGACAAATGGACGGCATCTTTCAAATAAACGGACAAAAGCGGATAAAACGCCCCATAGCCAAAAAAGAACAAAAAATAAAAAGAATAAAACCGTTTGTTCATATGTAAACTCTCCCTCTTAAAGAGCTTCATTCCACCTTAACTATATGTCTTATTTCCAAATCCAGCAATCCTTTATTTAAAAAGGCCGCTCCAATAATGAGCGGCCTAAATGATGTCCGTTTCATGTCAGATGTTGTGCGATCGGTTTTGCGGCCGGACGGGAAAACATCCATTTATTTTGCCAGTTCGTATATCGCCTGGGCATAAAGGGAAACTGACTGCAACAGATCATCCACTTCCATGTATTCGTCCTTTTGGTGGGCGACGTCAGGCCGGCCCGGGAAAAGCGGTCCGAACGCGACTCCGGCTTGTAAGGACCTGGCGTATGTCGCACCGCCGATCGAGATTAATTCCGCTTTCTTTCCTGTCTGCTCCTCATAAACGCGCTGAAGCGTTTGAATCAACTCATGATCTTTTGGCACATAGTGGGGCTTGCTGTCTTTAAAGCTGACAAGCTCCGTCCCTGGCATGCTCTCAAGCGCGTTTTTCACACAGCCGCTCTCCCCTGTTACCGGATAGCGGATATTGATGCCGATCTCGCCGCCTTTGCCATTTGCATAAGACAGCCGGCCGACATTTAATGTCAAATCTCCGCTGATCTGATCGGTTGCGGCAATCCCGATCTTTTTCCCTCTCGTGTCACCAGCGAAAGCATTGGTGACCGTTTCGACAAAATGGAGGCCGGCTCCATCAAGCGCCTGTGTATGTAAAAACTCTGCCAAAACAAGACCTGCGTTGACCCCGTTATCGGGTTCCATCGCGTGGGCTGATTTGCCGTGCACCTTTAAAACTGCCGTATCACCTTCCTTAAGCAGCCGTCCATCGGCATGTTTTTCCTTGACGAAAGAGGTGAAAGATTCTTCAAAATCGCTTGTGATCGGCCCGGCCAGAACAGCTTCTGCATCATCAGGCACCATGTTTAAGCGGCGGCCTGATCCGAATGACTTCAGAACCAGATCAGCTCCTGGATCAGCCGCGGGACATTTTATTTTCAAAGCCGCATCAATCAGTCCTTTTTCAGCATAAATGATCGGAAAATCAGCATCAGGCGCAAAACCGGCTGAAGGCATGTCTTCATGTTTAAAATAATGTTCCACACATCTCCAATCGCTTTCTTCATCCGTTCCAATAATGATTCTGACCCGCTTTGATAAAGGCAGATTCATTTCTTTGACGATTTTCAGCGCGTGAAACGCGGCCATTGTCGGTCCTTTGTCATCGAGCGCTCCCCTTGCGTATATCCGTCCATCTCTGATGTCGGCGGCAAACGGGTCACTCGTCCATCCGTCTCCAGGGGGGACGACATCGATATGACACAGCACTCCAATGATGTCGTCTCCTTCCCCCCATTCAATATGACCTGCATACCCATCAAGATTTTTCACCGTGAAGCCGTTTTCTTCACCTTTTTCCAAAAGCGTTGTCAAGCATTGATGGATTCCTTCTCCGAACGGCTTTTCAGGGCTTGCCGTCGCTTCATCAAGGACGCTGTTGATTTTCAAGAAATTTTGAATATCCCGGACAATCTCATTCTTTCTTTTTGATACTTCTTGTTCCCAGTTCATATTTTCGCCCTTTCTTTTAAAAGATTAACCTGAAACACTTGCAAAACCAGCTGATAACGAATAATATAGATATTGTTTTGTTACAATGTTCGTTATTGGAGGAAATGATGTTTAACATAAAAGAAAACCAAACCACTGTTAAAAAAGAAATACTTGCCGGCCTTACAACATTTTTTACGATGGTTTATATCGTCGTCGTCAATCCCGGCATTCTCTCAGGCACAGGTGTCCCTTTTGACCAGGTGTTCACCGCTACGATTATTGCCGCAGTCGTCGGAACGCTTTGGATGGCGCTGGCCGCAAACTTTCCGATCGCGATTGCGCCGGGCATGGGGCTCAACGCCTATTTTGCGGTTTCAGTCGTCGGCTCATCAAATGGCGAGATTTCGTATCAGACGGCATTCAGCGCTGTCTTCACAGCGGGTATTCTCTTTATTATCTTATCGCTAACACCGCTTAGAAAACAACTGATCGAAGCCATCCCGGCCAATTTAAAATACGGCATTACAGCGGGAATCGGCCTGTTCATCGCGTTTGTCGGCTTAAGAGGAGCGGGTATTATTACGGCAAACAAAGCGAATTTAGTCGGACTCGGCGACTTGCGCTCCCCTGAAGTGATCCTAACATTGATCGGACTCGCTTTTTCCGTCATCCTGATGGTCATGAATGTAAACGGAGCCCTGTTTTTCGGGATGGTGTTGACCGGGCTGATCGCCTTTTTCACCGGGCAGCTGAGCTTTGCCCAAGGGGTTCTGTCACTGCCCCATCTGCCGGAAAAACTGATTGTCACAAACCCTTTCGCCGCCTTCGGCGATGTCATCCATTACGGCCTCTACTCGGTTGTCTTCTCTTTTCTCTTGGTAACGATTTTTGATACGACAGGGACGATGATCGGTGTTGCCGAACAGGCGGGGCTGATGAAAAAAGGCAAGCTGCCGAACGCGAGAAAAGCGCTGCTTGCCGATTCAACAGCGACGACGATCGGCGCCATGTTCGGGACAAGCCCGACAACCGCCTATATCGAGTCATCGGCTGGAGTTGCCGCAGGCGGAAGAACGGGGCTTACATCGTTGACAGTCGCCGTCCTCTTTGGTGCGGCACTGTTTTTCAGTCCGCTTGTCAGCGCCGTCTCAGGCATTGCCGCCATTACGTCCCCGGCATTGATCATTGTCGGAAGCATGATGATCGGAGCTGTCACAAACATCCGCTGGAAAGAGCTTGATGAAGCATTCCCGGCTTTTCTCGTCATCTTGGCAATGCCACTGACATCCAGCATCGCAACAGGCATCTCGCTTGGATTTATCTCATACCCAATTGTTAAAGCGGCAAAAGGAAAATGGCGTGACATCCATCCGCTTGTCTTAGTGTTTGCGATTCTATTTTTCATACACCTCTTCTTTTTAGAAGGACATTAAACTGCGAACCCCCGTTTTTACAAACGGGGGTTTTATATCTCCTGGACGACAATGCATCCCATCTTAAAAAGAAGACGGAGCTTTGAACAATAGGCTGACGGCCAGGTTGACACAGCACCAGATGAGCCCCGGGAAAAACAGCCAATTGATACAGCTGCGCCTTGCTTCACGATAAGCGGTGCTGTCATGATCCGCCCCCAATAAATAAGAGCGTTCCATCACCTTGTCAAACTGGATGGCCACCAGATTTCGGTAAGCGGCGGCAAAAATCAAAAGGGCTATCGCTTTCAGCCAGACCGGCCCTAACAGAATCAGCGCCGTAAAAATGCTGATCAGTCGAATGAGCTGTCTTTTATAATCGGGATGGCGCAGCATCACTTTGAAAAACACTTCCCGGCAGCCATTTTGCACCGTTCGCGTTTGAAAAAGGGGCTGAGACTTTCTAAAAAACAGCCTCGGCTTTTTCGCCCTCGTTGTTTTCCCGGGCTTGGGGATGGTGCCATCCTGGTTAAAAGATAAGAAAAATGCAGCCAGCTTCAGCTTGTGCTTCGTCTCAGCATCAACTTGATCGTAAAAAAGAAACAGATCCTTAAGCGAAGCCATGATGCTGTACACCGCCGCCACAGCCAGCACCAGTGCGACCCCTATAAGCACATACATAGAAGCGGATAGAACGGCGAACGAAGCGCAGATCAAAACGAGCAGCACCTCTCCCGCATGCAATAGCCGGTATTTCAAGCGGGGCGGCCTTTTGAGGTGCAGCTGTTTTAAACTAATCATGAACAGATTGATACAGAGATAGAAAAAGAAAACAGCGATACAAACTGACAGATCCATCTGCAACTTATTGATGTAAACAGGAGCACAAACCGCGATTAACAACAGCCATTTGCAAAGCTGAAGCGACAGGCAATAAACAAACCCGCATACTTTCATCTCAAAAATGACGGTTTTTTTCTGTAAAAGATACAGCTGATCCGCTTCCATCAGAAACGTCCGCACCGATCCAAACAGCGTAAAAAGCGCCGGGATCAGTAAAACCATCCCCGCATGCCATTCATGCTGCGTCACAGCTCCGCCATTCACCCATTTGATATACTGATAGACTAAAATCGCGATACCGGGCAAAACGATATACAGCCAAACCGTCCAGTCAATCACCAGGTTCAGGACGCGGAGCTGATACCGATAATCCGCCTTGAGCCTGCTTCGAAACAGTGATTGTCCATTCATAGGGCTCCACCCTTTACCGCCTCATAAAAACAATCGAGCAGCGATCCTTCCGGCAAGCCGGTCTTCATTCGGAGCTCTTCAAGCGTTCCCTGCATCACCAAGCTGCCGTTTGTAAGCAGCAAAAAGCGGTCGCAGATTTTTTCCGCGGTATCGAGAACATGTGTGCACAGGAGAATCCCCGCTCCCCGCTGTTGCTCTTCTTTCAGCATATCCAAAAAAAGCCGGTTTGCGATCGGATCAAGTCCGATAAACGGTTCGTCAATAATATATAAATCGGGCTTCATCAGAAAAGCATGGATGAGCATCAGCTTTTGCTGCATCCCTTTTGAAAATGTACCCGGATACTCATGAACGGCATGCTCCAATGAAAATTGCTCCATGAGCCGATTGGCTCTGCGATAAAAAACAGACTCGTCCTCCTGTAAAAAAGTCCCTAAAGCTGTGATGTGCTCCCAAAGGGTCAATTCATCATAAAAGCTTGGCTGCTCTGGTATGTATGCATATTTTGGTGTTTCATTCCAGTTTATCTCGCCGGTCACATGCCTAGTTAAACCGAGAATCGTTTTGATCGTCGTGCTTTTTCCCGCCCCGTTCGGACCGATTAAGCCGACAAGCTCGCCTGCTCCAACAGTAAATGCAATGTTTTCAATCGTCGGTTTCTCCTCTTCATATCCTGCTTGTTCAATATGTACTGAAAGCTTCACCGAATTCACCACCTCTGTTTTTTATTACGTATCAATCAGGAAAAAGTTTGTTTTTTTTATTAAAATGAACGTTGGTGTATGGGGATTTCCCCGCGTTTTTCGTTTTTTTCATGAATTTGGAACGGGTTTTTTGCTGGATATTTGTCTAGATCATCGTGTATAATATTTATTGATCATTTTCAGGGAAAGTGATCACAAATCGTCCATGCTGCATTTTGGAGTCGTAAGTTGTGGTAGTCAAGTCCATTCGATCATACGATAGGGAGTGGTTGTTTGAAACCTTCAACAAACCGAATGCTAACCAGGATCAAATCAGTCTACATGTTCATTCAAGAAAAAGGACTCGTTACAACCCAGGAACTGGTTGATGAATTTGGCACTACACCGAGAACAATCCAGCGTGATCTGAATGTGTTGGCATACAACGATTTAGTTCATAGCCCCAGCAGAGGCAAATGGGAAACAACAAGAAAAAAAGTAAAAATCTCCTCGTAGAAATATTCTGAAAAATAGAACATTAACGCAAAATATCATATAAGACAACCATTAAACATACAAAAAGCACCAAACGTCAAGTACGTTTGATGCTCCACTGCTTTTCATAGAATACGGGCTCTGCCAATTCTTTCAGACACTCGAATGATCAGAGTGTCTTTTGTTTTTTAATGCCTCAAGTTCGGATTCTTTCAGCTCCCTGTATTCTCCAGGCAGAAGCTTTGGATCGAGCTCGACATCCCCCATTTTCAGCCGCTTCAAAAAGATCACTTCGCGGCCGACGGCCTTCAGCATCCGCTTGACCTGATGAAACTTTCCTTCCGTGATCGTCAAAAGCAGCCGGCAGCTGTTTTCATCCTGTATCACCGCTTTGGCAGGCTTAGTCATATATCCTTCGCCGATGTCAACTCCTGTCTCAAGCTGAGCGGCAGCCTCCGGTGTCATTGGCTGATCAACATGCACTTCATATGTTTTCGGCACGTGTTTTTTAGGCGACAAAAGCTGATGCGACAGCTGCCCGTCATTGGTAAGAATCAGCAGGCCTTCCGTATCTTTGTCAAGCCGTCCGACAGGAAACGGCTCAAACCTTAAAAGCTCGGGATCGAGCAGATCAACAACCGTCTGCTGACGGCTGTCCTCCGTTGCCGAAAGCACCCCCTGGGGCTTATTCATCATCAGATAGATGAACTCCTGATAAAAGACGGGCTCACCGTACACCGTCACTTCATCCGCATCTGGATCAACCTGTGCTTTCGCATCCTTGACCATTTTGCCGTCTAATGCCACCGCGCCGTTTTTCAGCATTTTTTTGACATCTTTTCTCGAGCCGTAGCCGCTGTGCGACAGAAACTTATCCAATCTCATACAGCATGTCTCCCTTCCAGATCAAAAGAAAAGCCTGCTCATCAGGCTTTTCTTTTGAAAAAGCGATTTAGCCGCTGACCGAAGATTTTTTCCAGCAGTTTCAGCCGATAAGCCAAATACAGATAGATCGCACTGCCGGCCGCGGATGTGATGAGGATCACGATGGCGGAACGAATCGGTCCGCCTTCATAGGAAATAAATAAGCCGAGCAACGCTTGGACAACCCATAAAACAATTCCCATAACCGCCGTCAGAATCATCATCAGCAAAAGCCTTTTAAACAATTTTCGATAGGAATATCCTGCATGGCGTTTGATCATAATGAAACCGTATAGCAAGGATGCTGAATAGCCGAGGGCTGTCGCCAAAATCGAACCGTTCCCCTGAAACAGCTTGATCAAAGGAACGTTGAGCGCGATTTTGATGATGATTCCGATCAACAGGCTGACCACCGCAAATTTCTGCTTGTTCACACCCTGCAGCATCGCTGCATTGACAGTGAATAGAGAAAATAACAAGGCCAGGGGTGCATACCAGAATAGGATATTTTGTCCCATTTCAGGGTGCAGGTTATCAGATCCATAAAAGAACGTGTACACCGGTCCTGAAAGGAGCGCCATACCGACTGATGCCGGAAGGACGATGAAAAGAATGATCTGCATCGCCTGATCAATCTGTCTGTTTAAAGCGGGAAAATTTTTGTTGGTGAAGTTTTCGGTCATCGCCGGGATCAGCGTCAGTCCGAAGGCCGTCGCAAGAGATACCGGGATCATCACCAACTTGGGAACATACAGCGTCACAATCGCCAGCATGTCCTGGCTGATGTCGCCATAGCCCGCTTCAATCATCGCCTTATTGAACGTATTCGTATCAATATACTGATAAAGCGGAATCGCCAGCCCGACAAACACGTAAGGAGCGGCATAGCAGAACAGCTCCTTAAACATCTGCGTATACGTAATATTGGATGGCGGAACGAGATTCGGCTTTAGCGCCAGCAGTGCGCCTTTCCGTTTCTGCCAGGAAAAATAAAGGGTGAAAAGCCCGGCAAACGCACCGATCAAAGCGGCGAAAGTCGCATAGCCGACAGCTACGACGAGACCGCCGTTCAATACTTTCATCACCAAATATGTAGCGGTTAAAAGAAAGACGATTCTGGCAATTTGCTCAACCACTTGTGAAACGGCTGTGGGCCCCATCATCTGATGACCTTGGAAAAATCCCCTGACAAGTGCTAATATCGGCACGACCAGTAAAGCCAGACTGACCATGCGGATGACGTAAACGACATGTTCAATCGTCAGTCCGTTGTTCTCTGCACCGCCGAGGGCCACCTGTGCAAAAAACGGAGCAGACATGTAAAGAATCGAAAAAGCAATAATGCCCGTGACGAGCATCATCGACATTCCCGCGCGCAGCATCCTTCTCGTTGTCTCGTAATCACCGATCGAATTATATTTCGACACAAACTTGGACACAGCCGCCGGAAAACCCATCGTGGCAATGCTCAAAAACATCGTGTATTGATTATAACCGTACTGGAACAGGGCACCGCCCGTGGCACCGACCATAGCTCCGAACGGAATCAAATAGATCATTCCAAGGATCCTTGAAATATAGGTACCAAGCGTTAATGTAAACGTGCCTCTTAACAGTTTGCTTGACATGTTCCCAATCACCATTTTTCTACAATAGATTCAACTTTTCTATTTTAACACACAGGTGCTTCACCTAGGTAATAATAACATGGCTAAATTTTAACAGAACTTGCTTCATCGTTTTCTAAAGGGGGCGTTATTTCGTTATAATATAAAATGAAGCGCGGATGATGATTTGTCACTTTCTGAGGCATCTCTGCATCCGACAGGCTTTACACAAAGGAAAGTTGAGGATATGTTTATGAGTCAATTCGATTGTATTGTCATCGGCGGAGGACCTTCCGGGCTTATGGC
This sequence comes from Bacillus sp. HSf4, assembly GCF_029537375.1. Classification (NCBI taxonomy): domain Bacteria; kingdom Bacillati; phylum Bacillota; class Bacilli; order Caryophanales; family Bacillaceae; genus Bacillus; species Bacillus sp. HSf4. Next base: position 3,172,079 of record NZ_CP120679.1, read on the forward strand.
CGCCATCGCGGCCGGTGAGCAAGGGGCCGATGTTCTCTTGATCGACAAAGGTAACAAACTCGGACGCAAGCTGGCCATTTCAGGAGGCGGACGCTGCAATGTCACCAACCGTCTTCCCGTGGATGAAATCATCCGCCATATTCCCGGAAACGGACGCTTCCTATACAGCGCTTTTTCCGAATTTAACAATGAAGACATCATCGCATTTTTCGAGCGCCTCGGTGTCAAGCTGAAGGAAGAGGACCACGGAAGAATGTTTCCCGTTTCCGACAAAGCGCAGAGCGTTGTCGACGCCCTGTTGAAAAGGCTTGAGCAGCTGCATGTGACAATCCGGACGAACGAAAGTGTCAAATCGGTCATATATAAGGATCAGAAAGCATGCGGCATCATCACAAACAACGGAGAAAACATTCCAGCCTCATCAGTCGTTGTGGCGGTTGGAGGCAAAAGCGTGCCCCATACCGGGTCGACGGGAGATGGCTATGCATGGGCTGAAAAAGCGGGCCACACGATTACAGAGCTCTTTCCGACAGAAGTTCCGGTCACATCGGCCGAGCCTTTTATTAAACAAAAAACCCTGCAGGGCTTATCATTGAGAAATGTCGCCGTCAGTGTGCTGAACAAAAAAGGAAAGCCTGTCATCACCCACAGGATGGATATGATTTTTACGCATTTTGGCCTTTCAGGCCCCGCCATTCTGCGATGCAGTCAATTTGTCGTGAAGGAATTAAAGAAACAGGAAACAGTCAGACTGAAGATCGATTTGTTCCCTGAGCTTCACGAAGAGCAGCTTTTTCAACGGATGCAAAAAGAGCTGAAAGACGCGACGAAAAAAACGCTGAAAAACGCGCTGAAATCATGGATGCAGGAAAGGTATCTGCTCTTTCTTTTCGAACGCAATCAGATCGATCCTTCTGAAACCTTTTCATCTCTTTCCAAAGACCGTTTCAGAGCGTTCGTCAAAGATTGCAAGGAGCTGACCATCAGTGTGAACGGCACGCTTTCGCTCGATAAAGCCTTTGTGACAGGCGGCGGTGTTTCCGTAAAAGAAGTCGATCCTAAAAAAATGGCCTCCAAAAAAATGGACGGTCTCTATTTCTGCGGGGAGATTCTTGATATTCACGGATATACAGGTGGGTACAATATCACATCAGCCCTTGTCACCGGAAGGCTGGCCGGCTTGAATGCAGGTGAATTTTCAATCGCTCAAAGAAAAAAATAAAATAACCTCAACCCCTTGACAAACAAGGATTTGCGAGGCATCCGCGCCAAGATTCAGACTTGTGCCTTTTTTGAAAAGTATGTTACGGTTAAAGAGTTTTGTTTCACCTGATTGTGGGGTAATAGGAGAAGCTAGGCCAAACCTCCTGAGAGAGAATGAAATTTTTATGTGCAACTCATACTAAACATATGGATGGGAAGAAGGACGAAAAATGATTTAGAGGGTGAGGATGAATTTGAAAAATATCTCAAGCGTTTTTTGGATTGTGATTGTTATCACATCAGCAGCAGTATTATGGGGAATCGTTGCTCCGGATAACCTACAAGCGTTAACGAGTTCGATTCAAGGATATATCACGAATACACTTGGATGGTATTACTTATTGGTGGTTTCTCTATTTGTAGCGTTCAGCATCTTTTTGATCTTCAGTCCGATCGGAAAGATCAAGCTGGGGAAACCGGAAGAAAAACCTGAATTCTCTCGCTTATCTTGGTTTGCCATGCTTTTTAGCGCAGGTATGGGCATTGGTCTCGTATTTTATGGCGCGGCTGAACCGATCAGCCATTATGCCATTAGCTCTCCATCAGGTGAAACAGAAACAGCCCAGGCCTTCAGAGATTCTCTGAGGTATACATTTTTCCACTGGGGATTGCATGCTTGGGCGATCTATGCGATCGTTGCCCTTTGCATCGCATACTTTCAATTCAGAAAAGACGCGCCTGGCTTGATCAGCGCGACGCTGTTTCCGGTCTTCGGCGACAGAGTCAACGGACCGCTTGGAAAAGGGATTGACTGCATCGCTGTATTTGCAACCGTCGTCGGTGTAGCGACTAGTCTCGGAATCGGCGCCACGCAGATCAACGGCGGACTCCATTATCTATTCGGAGTGCCGAACAGCTTCCAGGTGCAGCTGGCGATCATTGCAGTCATCACCGTTCTGTTTTTAATTTCCGCTTGGAGCGGAATCGGAAAAGGCATCAAGTACTTGAGCAATACGAACATGGTGCTGGCCGGCGTCCTGATGATCTTTATGCTGTTTGTCGGACCGACGGTGTTAATTATGAACTCGTTTACGGACACGATCGGAACGTATATCTCCAATGTGGTGCAAATGAGCTTCCGCCTTGCGCCTAATGATCCGGACAGCCGTGAATGGATCAATTCATGGACGATTTTCTACTGGGCTTGGTGGATCTCCTGGTCGCCGTTTGTCGGTATTTTCATCGCCCGCGTATCAAGGGGGCGCACAATCAGGGAATTTTTGATTGCCGTCTTGTTTGCGCCTACTGTGCTGGCGTTTCTATGGTTTTCAATTTTCGGGGTTTCAGCGATGGATCTTCAGCAAAAAGGGATTTTCAACGTTGCAAAACTGTCTACAGACACGATGCTGTTTGGAACATTTGACCACTACCCGCTGGCTATGATTACATCTATCGTTGCCTTGTTGCTCATTGCCGTATTCTTTATCACTTCTGCAGACTCGGCAACATTTGTTCTCGGAATGCAAACGACTTACGGTTCACTGAATCCTGAGAATTCGGTCAAGATATCATGGGGCATCATCCAGTCAGCAATGGCTGGGGCGCTCCTGTATTCAGGCGGACTATCGGCGCTGCAAAACACCGCGATCCTGGCCGCTCTGCCATTTTCAATCGTGATCATCTTCATGATCGTATCGCTTTACAAATCTCTGTCCCAAGAACGGAAAGAGATTAAAAAGTCCGAACAATTTCAAAAACCGAGAAGCCCTCGGGTGAAAAAAGCATAACTGAATAACTTCAATAAAAGCCGGCTAAAGCCGGCTTTTTCTTTATCTTTGAAATGCGCTGGCGACAGGAGCAGGAAGCTTTGGGAACTTATACGATGCTTTCCGCCGTCACCGCAGTATCAGGTCTTGTGTGTACAATCATTTTGGATGTTTTTAATGGCCTATGAAGTATCATTCCAGCATATAAAGAAGATCACGTTTTCTGTACAAGCTGATGCTACTCATTTCTTTTGTTCTGAAATCATCTTTTATACTTCTCAAGTTCGACTGTTTACTACATTCTTTATTTATCATTTGCTTGAATAACACATGAAGACTTAAATTAATTTTTCTTTTTTTTACTAAATTTCCCTTAGAATTTGCCGATAAAAAAATTGGAGGAGGTGCCATTTCATAACATTCATTAAAATTGTTTAAAGGAGCGTTTAAAATGAAAAAAATCATGATCAGTTTGGCTTCATTAGCAGCCGCAATTTCTCTTTTTGTTTTCCCTAGCAGCAGCTCTGCAGCAACATACTACAGTGCTGGACCAAGCACTCCAAGTCTACTAGTTGGTGTTTATGGAAAAAATGTATGGTCTCAAAAAGCGTACTGGGATCTTAGAAACATTGACAGCATTCCTGATACAGCTGTAATAGAATCGATCAATATTCGTTATGGATTAGATTCCAATGCAGGCATGAATTTCAGTAATACCCATGTGGCTTTATTTAATGAAAAAGGTGAAGGCAAATATACGTATACTGGCAATCCAATTCCTTCTTATGGTAGTTTAATGGATTCTGGTTTAGCAAACCCTTATTTTAGAGGTCAAAAAGTGAAACAGCTATGGAGTGTTCAATACTATACTTCAAATAGTCTTCGCGGCTATATAAAGCCTAACTTAAATATTTTTTGGAAAGATCCCAGCTTAGGACATTCAGGAAGTGTCGCAATCCAATAATGATTTTTAACTAAAGGGCTGAAAATCAGCCCTTTATTCATATTTTTATCTCTCATCCGATCACGACTTTCCAGCGCCTAGTTGATCTCGTTTTCAATATTGTCAATAATAGATTATAAAGTCTGTTATTTCCTGTATAAAATAAGTGCCGAAAAACAGTAAAGCTGTTCGCCTTGAGGGTCGCATGCGGCAGATACGTCATATTTTATATCGACCAGCTGGTCTTCGGACAGCTTTTTTAAAAATTCGTTGATTTCGTGCTGCAAATCTTTTTCGTGTTCTTCATCAAATACGGCAACCTTCAGCATACGCTCTCTCCTTTCTATATGAAAGGTATTCACGAACAGCCGAAGTTATGATCAAAAAAGAGACTGTGAGGCGCTTGGCGACGTTCGCATTGCAAAATGAAAAAGCTTCTTACCGCCAAGATAAGAAGCTAAGACCTTATGTTGTTTTCGGCTTCGTATCGCCGGTCCACTCAAGCATGCCGCCGATCATGTTTGTCACGTCAAATCCTTTGTCCTTCAGGTAGAGGCAGACGTTCTCACTGCGCTTCCCTGAGCGGCAGACAAAAATATAAGATTGATCTTTTTGAAAGATGTCGATCTTTTCCGGTATGTCACCCATCTTAATATGAACGGCTTCCGGGATCATGCCTTCGGCCACTTCTTCATCTTCCCTGACATCAATGATGTTGAGCGTTTCTCCTTTTGAAAGCTTTTCCTGCAGCTTGTCAGGTGTGATTTCTTTTACTGTCATATTTCCAGCTCCCTTTATCATGTACGTGAACATATTATAGCAAAAGTCAGGAGCGGATTTCTATCGGAGGGTGCTTTGGTTCAGCTTGTTGTCGGGAAAGATCGATTTTCCAAACGATTGGAAAGACCCGCTGCCCGCGGCGGCTCCCTCTGCCATGCCCGCTCCAACCAGACAGACCAGCATGACAGCTGAAAAGCAAATGACCTTTTTCATATGATCCCCTCCTTCACTTTGCATATTTGATTTCTTGCACAACGGGATTTCTCAAGATACAAATCACTTTTTTTGTCATCACCCGAGCACAGATAGTAATCGGCAATATCTTTTGTCAATTCGGCGACATCCACCCACAGCTTCTTACCTGCCAGGTATTCCAATGAAAATTCGATATCCAGCGGATTTCCGGTATCATACAAGGCAAAAATAAGCCTGAATTTCGCCGTATATTCTTCCTCACCATCTTCGACAGACCTGGAAAAGCCCTTTTTGCAGAGCCGGCTCGCTTCTTCGCGGCGGCCGTTTTTATACATGAGATGAGAAAGTTCGAAGATGGTGTTGATGCCAAAAACGGACCGCTTATGGAGATCAACGGCAAGCGCCTTTCGAAAATGCTCCTCCGCCAAAAGAGGCATGTTCCGATTCGCATACTTCAGTCCCATATTATGATGGATGAGTCCGATAATTCTTTCATTTTGAAGAGAAACGGCCTGATCCAATGCCCGTCGGTAGTGCTTCTCCCCCTGCTTCATGCGGAACAGGTCAAACTGGTTCGAACCGAGAATCATGTCGCATCCAATCGCTTTATCTATGTAATCGTCATGTTTGCTGAAGATGGAAAGCGCTTTTTCGGCATGGTTCATCGAACGGAAATGATCATTAATCTGATAGTAGGCGCCCGCGATTTTATAATGAAATTCCGCTTTTTCGATTTCATCTGTCAGTTTATATAGTTTGTTTTCCGCTTTCTTGTAGCAGCTGATCGCCTCAAGATAATTTTTCTCATGAAATTCGTACATGCCGGAAAAAAAGTAGAAATAGTATTGAATAACATCATCAGCATGCACAATCGTTTCCTTCTGTCGTTTGATTTCTCTGAAAAGCTCGGCAGATTCGGCAAACTGTTCGGTCATCAATTTGAACCTGTAATCGAGCAGATGAAAATAAAGCTGTAAATCTCCTTGTTTCTCCATTCCCGAAAGCAGCCTCTTAATCTCGTACTTTAAAGATACAGCTTGGAGCGCTTCATGGCGCTTGATCATGGTATACCATCGGTTCAAAAGTCCGGCCGCCTTTTCGTACGCCGTTTTCGCATCCACTTCTTGATTCATCCTTTCTTATTTTCAAAAAATGGCCATACTATTATTTCCTTTTTATAACTTTATTTTACAAAAAATGATTGTTGTTAGCAATCAATTTTCTAATCGGTCAGCTCCAGTGCTTCAGCTGGCTTTCGAGATTTTGCGCTGTCACAAGGCCCTTTTGGAACTGGCTTGGACAGGAAAGATTGTATTTTTTGATTTTCCGGTTGATGTCTTCAATCTCTTCTTCCCGTTTATTCGATTTGCTGGCTTTTTCGATTTCTTGCTTTATTTCCTTTTGCAGCTTCAGCCATTCGGGCAGATATTTGGCGTTTTTCAGCGTGCTGGAAAGCGCGTCTCCTTGAAGCGCTTCTTTTGAGAGCGGTTTGCCGAAGCCGGGCAGAGATTGAACACCGCCGTCTTGATTAAGACTGTCTTGAACAGCCTGATCGATCCAGTGAATATAGCGTTTATCATTTTCTTTGCTCATGTGTACCGCCTCCTTTCATGAAAAAACACACCCGCTTCATAAACGCAGGTGCAGTGTCACGCTTCCGCTGAGTGAGACCGCTCCGCCGGACCCGTTGCTTCCGCCTTTTTCAGGACTTGATAGGCCAGCCACATGATCGAATAACCGAGCAGGCTGACGCTGAAAAATGGAACGATTCCCGGCAGATAGGCAAAAACGGCAAACAGCAAGGCGGTAAGCGCGATCATCGTCAAGGTATATTGCAGGTACGAAATCCCGAGAAGCAGGGAAAATTTTAAATACAACCGCTTTTTCCAGTCGAAATGGGCCAGAAGCGGAAACACATAGAACAGCATGATGACGTATAAAAACCCGAACACCATAATGACGAAACGAAGAATGTGCAAAAATAGATTTTCCGGATGAATAAATGCCAGATCAACATAAATAATCGCTCCAACGATCAATAGAATGAAGCCGATTGCGTTCGCGCGGAAAAATTCCCCGCGGTACGCCTGCCAAAACGTCCGAAAGATCGGAATGTCCGAGCGGCCCATCACCCATTTCCTTGTGACGGCAAATAAAGCGGCGGTCGCCGGCATAAATCCGAATACACCAAACCCGAAAAGTGTAAACGCAAACCACAGCAGATTGGCATAAGAAAATCTCATCACCCACTCGCAAAAGCTCAGCACTCTTCCCATGGAGACATCCTGTTCCACGTTTTTAGCCCCCTTTTCAGTGTATGGCTTGGACCTGAAGAAGCTCTCGAATGTCGATCGGCCTTTTTTCCTTGATGGAACGCCACAATCCTTCCCCGGCTGCGATCGAATAGGCGCCGGCTTCAGCCCCAGCCAGAATCTCGTAATCCCTCAAAGGGTCTTTTCCTGAAAACAGCTCCTCCATAAGCAGGGGATCTCCGCCGCCATGTCCGCCGGGCTTCTGAACGACGCGGATCGTTTCTTTCGACTCGAACAGCGGAAAATAGTCGATCGTCTGCTCATCCACTTCAAAAGGAATTCTTCCTGGAGCATGGTATTCTTTCGTTTCCAGCCTTCCTTTTGTACCGTTGATCGCAAGGCGGTAGCCTTCATACGGAGCGGAAAAAAGCAGCGAATAATTCAATATGGCACCCCCGTCATATTTCAAAACGGCGGCGTAGGTGTCTTCGATGTCGATTTCTTCATCGAATATACAAGCGTCAGGCCGGTAGCCGGAGTATAAAAGATGCTGATTGTCATCCGCTTTGATGTGGTCATCCTCGGGATCGCCGTCTTTCCATCTCATATAGTAACGGCATTTCTTTTTGACGTGACATGTCCCGCAATAACGCGGCTCCCCTTTTTCAGGGTTCATTTCACCGTCCGGTCCGTAGTAGTTCAGACCGCCGTAGGAAAAGACTTCACGGGGTTTTTGATCAAGCCACCAATTGACAAGATCGAAGTGGTGTGTGGACTTATGGACGGAAAGCCCGCCGGAGTACTTTCTCATTCTGTTCCAGCGCTTAAAATAGCTCGCTCCATGGTACGTGTCGATATACCAGTTCAGGTCAACCGATGTAATGGTGCCGAGCTTTCCTGCAAGAATCATCTCTTTAATTTTGCGGTGGAATGGATTATAGCGGTAGTTGAACGTGACGGTCACTCTGCCTTTGCTGGCCTTTTCGGCTTCCAATACAGCTCTTGCATCCCCGGCTGTTGTCACCATCGGCTTTTCAGCAATCACGTCGATATTCTTTTTTAAAGCGCCCAAAATATAGCGGGCATGTGTATCATCGCGGCCCGCAACAATCACAGCGTCAGGTTTGACTTCCTCAAGCATGGCCTCAAATCGTTCAGCGCGAAAAAAAGGTACCGGCCCAAGCTCCGGAAATCTCTTTTTGCAGACGGCTTCCCGCAGCGGATCATCATCCAAAAGCGCGGCGATCGAGTGCTTCCGTCGGTATTGCTTCAGAAGAGGCTCGATAAACATATTGATGGCGCGGCCGCTCAGCCCGCAAATCGCATATTTTTTCATTGGCACCCCTCTGTTCATTGACCTTGAAGCGTCTGAATGAACTTCACCGCTTCAGAGGTTTTCTTTGCATAGACCGGAATAAATGCAGCCATATCCGTGTTCAGTTGAAACGTGTAGCCGTTCAAACGTTTTTCCCCTTTTTTAATGATGGCGGCATACATCTGCTCCCGGCCGTTTTTGCCGGCAGCACTGTATGGCGACCGCTCTTCTGATCGAGCCTTGAGCGGCTGAAGTCCTTCAGGATCGTAAAAAGGTTCAAACATGTCTTCTGGAACGATAAACAGATCTCCTTCTTTCGCTGCGATTTCAACAAGCAATTTTTCGGGTGAAGCCGGGAAAGCCGTAACATGCAAGCCCTCTTTCCCGGCGGCTTTCCCGATGTTCTGCTTAACTTGTTCCGGCGCATCGGAAAAGACAAAAACATCCGTCCCCGCCGCCTCGCCCTTTCCGCAGGCAGAAAGAATAAAGGCAGCGATGGCCGGCATGAATAGCCAAACAAGCTTTCTCACCTTTCTCCTCCGTCCACAAAGCGGCTGCTTCTCTCAAGCTCTGTAAGCGCCATGATCAAGGCGCCGACTCCGTGCAGATCATTGGTGCTTTTGTCGCGGCCGACATAATACTCATACGTTCCTGCTGATGTGCCGACGCAAATGTCTTTTAGCAGCAGGCCTTCCTCAAGGCTGAACTCGATTTTCTCCGCCAGAAGCCCCCTGTATCCCTTTAGCGCCTTTTTTTGATATGACGGGTCGATATAGCCCATCCGCGTCCCTTTTGCCATCGCGTATATATACAGGCATGAACAGGAGCTTTCAAGCCAGTTGTCCTCCCGTCCGCCTTTATCAACGACCTGGTACCAGAGCCCTGTTTCCTCATCCTGAAAATCGGCGAGGCTTTTCACCATTTCTTGAAGCGTTGCCGTCCATTCCCGTCTTTTTTCGTGATGCTGCGGGAGGAGCTCGATCATATCGCTCAGTGCAAGGGCGTACCAGCCGATCGATCTTCCCCAAAACTCAGGGGAGCAGCCTGACTCCGGATCGGCCCACGGCATTTTTCTTTTCTCGTCCCAGGCATGGTAATACAATCCTGTCCGAGCGTCTTTTGTATGCTTTCTCATCAAATTTTCTTCGAGGACGACCATATCGTGAAGCTCCGGCTCATTGAAGGCCCGCGCGAATTTCAGGGCGAATGGTCCGCACATATACAAACCGTCAAGCCACATTTGGTAAGGGTATTTATCTTTGTGCCAAAAGCCGCCTTCTGCCGTTTGATTGAGCGTTTCAAAAAGGCCCCGCAGCTTTTTCGCCGCCTTCAGGTAGCGTTCATCTCCCGTCTCTTCATACAAAGGAAATAAGAGAAGCCCTGCTTGAATGGCATCCAGCTCATCTCTTGCGAAATAAAAGTTTCCGTACTCATCAACGAGATCATCAACGTAATCTTTTACATAATTAAAATACGTCTGTTTTCCCGTTTCATTCCAAAGATGAATAAGACCGCACAAAAACACGCCTTGATGGTAGTGCCAGCGTCCGGCGGGGGGCAGCCTGTCTACTGTATACGCTTTCATTATTGTTTTGGCTGCTTCCTCAGCGACAAAAAGCGGTGATTTTGTGGCGAGAGATTGGTTCATTTCACTCAAATCCTTTCATTCAAGAATTTTTCAGTAAATTCCTTCTTCTCCAAACTTCTTGGCCATCCTGTTCGCAAACATGACCAGCACGAGTCCCACAGCGGCTTTGAACAAACCGACAGCCGTGCTGTAGCTGAATTGCCCCTGCTTTAACCCGGCCGTATACACATACGTATCAAAGATCTCGGCTACTTCCCGGTTCGTAGCATTCAACAGCAGGTACACATGCTCAAATCCAAGCTCCAAGGTATCGCCGATTTTCAGAATCAGCAGTACGACAATCACGCTTCTGATCGCCGGCAGGGTAACATGCCACATCCTCCGCAGGCGATTGGCCCCATCCATTTTTGCCGCTTCGTAAAGCTGCGGATCGACCGCGGTCATCGCCGCCAAATAAATGATCGTCGACCATCCGGCCTCCCTCCAGATGACCTGAAGAATATACATCGGCCTGAACCAGTTTTCATTCAGCAAAAAGTTGATTTTTTCCCCGCCAAAATAGGCGATCAACTCATTAATCAGCCCTCCGTCCACCGTCAACAGGACAAATGAAAGCGAAACGACGATGACCCAGGACATAAAATGCGGAATATAAATCATCGTCTGGACAAATTTTTTAAAAAGTGCGATTCTGACTTCGTTGAGCAAAAGAGCTAAAATAATCGGAATCGGAAAAAATACGACAAGGTTTAAGAAAAACAACACCAACGTGTTCTTCAGCAGCATAAAAAAGGTCGGTTCTGTAAACAGTCTTTCAAAATGCTTAAATCCGACCCATTCGCTCCCCGTTATGCCGAGAAATGGCTGGTAATCCTGAAAGGCGATGACAATTCCCCACATCGGTACATACTTGAAAAGAAGAAAGTAAATCAATCCCGGAAGGATCATTAAATATAAATATTTTTGCTGAAGGGCTTTCTCAAAAAAACGCGTCTTTCTCTCTTTTCCGACAATCAGGGCCTTTTCCTTCCCGGTCGGAACTTGTGCAGCTTTCATAAACGGCCTCCCTTCACGGTGTTTGCTTCCACTTTAAATCAGGCCGCAAAATGCAGTCTACAATCATATCATCACATCGCCCGCTGCTTTCTTTCCAAGCTTTAAGATCTAATAAAATGAAACGTTGATTAGGAAATGATTATTGACAAATTCACACAAAAGTCGGATTAATTATATATGAGCAATTCATTTCCAGACTCGGTTGGGGGGGAATTTATGAAAAGGAAACAATATAAGTTTTACTATAAGCTGGTGACCTTCTTTTTGATTCTCAGCACCATTCCGGTCGTCATCGTCGGCTTTTTTTCCTATCAAAGATCAGCGGAGACGATTGAACAAAACGTCACAAACGAAAAGCTCCAAACCGTTGGCCAGGCGCAATTGAATATCGAACATATTTTAAAAACGGTTGATCATTCCTTCACCCATTATGTCCGTTCCTACCCTTTAATTCAGACGCTAAGCCTGAGCATCACGCCAGAACGCTTTCAGCTGTACAACCAAATCAATAAAGAATTAAACAAGCTGCAGACATTTGACACCGACTTGAGCGATATCACCTTGATCAGTGAAGAAAAAAAGTGGTATATCAACAATTCGGGGCTATACCATTTGGATCAGCGGCGGCAAGCCCTGATGATCTCGCTCTACAACTCGCTAAAAAGCCGGTCAAGCTGGGTGCTTGAAAAAAACAATGCCCTTGTCGCTACAAAGGAAGGAACAGCTGAAAACTGCCCGTACAATATCAACCTGGTCAAACAGCTTCCTTTGAACAGCATGGAAAACAAAGGTCTTGCGATCGCAAGCATTCCTTCCTGCTCGCTCGTGAAAAGAATGCCGCTCAAATCAAAAACAAGCAGCATGATGGCGCTCGATGACAACGGCCGGATTATGCTGCATCCCAAGCCCTCCATGATCGGACAATCGATCAAAAATGAAGGGTACTTCAAAAAAATCCGCAGGCTGTCAACAAAAAACGGGCAGTTTGATACAATGATCAATGATACAAATTACAACATTACATACCAGAAATCCGACTATAACAACTGGATATACATTTCTCTCACGACCATGCCTGAGCTCTATCAGCAAACCACTTCAATCGGCTGGTTCACCTTTACGATCTGCGCCATTTTGTTAGCGCTTTCATGCTTGTTTTCCTGGTTCGGATCACGCCATTTCTACAAGCCAATCAAGGTTCTTTATGAATCCGTCTCAGGCTTCACCTCAGGAACCGACTCCGGGAAAAAGCGGCCTGAAAGCGAATTCGAATTGATTGAGCGGAATATTAAAGAGATGAAAGATAGAAATCATGACCTCACGATACGGGTGAAGCAGCAGGTCTCACAATTGAGGCAGTATTTTTTGACAAGACTTTTGCTCGGCAAGCTGACGGAAGAGGAAATCAAAGAGCGCTTCTCAGGGCTCGGATTTCCCGAAGATTGGAGCCATCTCTCCATCTTTAGTTTGCAGATTGATACACTGAAAGGTACGGCATATGAAAAAAAGGATCTCGATGTCCTGCTGTTTGCGATCAACAGTCTTGCGGAACGCGCCGTGCCGCAAGAAAAGCGGCTGCCGCCAGTCGTCATCGACAAAACGCAAACAACCATCATCATCAACCGCGGCCAGTCACTCGACAGATTTCACCAATATTTAAAAACGGCCGCCGTGTCCATTCAGGAAAAAATCCATAAGGAGCTCGGACTCCATGTCAGCATCGGCATCAGCCAGCCTTTTACAAGCCTTTCCATGTCCAAGCATGCTTATCTGGAAGGTCTTGAAGCCTTAACATACAGGCTGCAATCCGGAAAGCGCGCGGTCATTTTCTTTGAGCATCTTGACCGGAACAAAGCGTTGCTGACCCAGTTTCCCAAACAGATTCAAAATGAGTTGTTTGAAGCGATTAAAGCGTGTGAAGAGGAAAAAGCAGCCGAGAAGCTCCGGCTTTTGCTGGACGCCATCTGCTCTGAGAACGCGAACCCGCATCAATGCCAGGTCACCATTGCGAGACTGCTGAACAACTTAATCGAATATATGCACCTGCTCGGCATCGAACTGTTCGAATCGGATGGAAACAAAATGCTGTATGACGATATATTTGAGCTGACCACATTGGAAGAGATCGAAAGCTGGCTGAACAGACAGATGATCGGAAAAATGATCGAGACGCTCTCAGTCAGAGAAGAATCGCAGTACAAAAACATCTCAGAGCAAATCGTCCATATCATCCAGCAGGAGTTCGATACCGATCTGACCCTTGAATCCATCGCCGGAAGACTCCATTACAACCCGAATTATTTAAGCAGCATTTTCCGAAAAGAAATGAAGATATCATTCAGCGAATATTTATCATCATACCGTCATCATATCGCGAAAAGCTGGCTGACCGAAACGACCTTGTCCGTCAAAGAAATCTCTGAAAAACTGAAATATAAAAATCCGCAAAACTTCATCCGTTCATTCAAAAAACTGGAAGGGATCACACCCGGAAAGTACCGCGAATTGAAAAATCATTCGGCATAAATAATAACCACCCGTCATCAAGGGTGGTTATTATTTTTGATGTCCCCAATTATGCTGGACATAAGCCGCCATGGGTTTACATTTGTGTTAAATGATTTAAAATCATACATGAAAAGGATACTTCCTGTTAGGAGGTCATTAAATGCCATTAGGAACTTTAATAGTTTCCATCTTAGCCGTTATCGGTACTGTATTTCTGATTATTAGAGCATTTAAAAGACAAAGATCCAATTGAGTAAGAAGGAGGATGCCTCAAAAACATCAATTGGTTATTTTAGAACCAGAACAGACTGTTCAGTAGCAGGCGAAATCGCCCCATCCTATAGAGTCAAAATTACATAAAAACAATCCCGGGGGGCCGGGATTGTCTCCTATTTCTCCGCTTTTTGAAACGCTTCTTCATACTCCTTTATCACTTGATCGCCGCCGTTTGAGCGCCATTTTTCGACCGCTTGTTCAAATTGGCTTTCATCTATCTTCCCGAGGATGAATTGATATGTGGCATCATCGATGATCTTTTGCAGTTCATCTCCCCTTTCCGATTCGGTTTGGGAGTACAGGCTCTCAGCCGGGTTTGAGACGATGATCTTTTGATTGTCTTCTGTCAGCTCTTCATATTTTGAACGAAGCGGATCTCCCGTGTTTTTCAAATAGGCTTTATCAATGCCGACAAGTGAGACAAGCGGCTGAATTTCGGCTTGCCAGTCTTTCAGGTTTTTCTCAATGCGTTTGAAATGTTGATCCCCTTCTTTTTTGTAGTGAACCCCTTCGATGCCGTATGTCATCAGGCTGTAGACATCCTCTTCTGCAATTCGGTCAAAAAAGGCTAAAATCCGTTTCAGCTCTTTCTCCGTTTTGACGCTCGTTTTCGGAAAGGCGAAGATTCCATTATGTCCGCCGGATGCCCAGACGTGTTCTTTCCCGTCAGGTCCTTTGATGCGGTTGATGATATCAAGCTCCATCTTGTCATCAACAGACTGGTCTCTTAAATTGACGGCATCGACCATGTTTCCTACATAAATGCCGGATTTCCCTTGAGAAAACAGCTCCTGCTGCTGTGTTTTGCTTGTTACCGGAAAATCCTTATTGATCAGCCCTTCGTCATACAACTTTTTCATATACTTCATGGTGTCCATATATGCTGTCGTCATGAAAGCAGGTGTAAACTTGCCGTTCTGTTCTTTCCAGTCTGTCGGCATCCCCATATATGAACCCAATGTTTTAAACGCCCCGTAAATCAGATCATTTCTGTCGGCAAATCCAATCGTATCCTGCTTTCCGTCTTGATCTGGATCATTTTCTGTAAACGCTTTGGCCGTTTTGTATAAATCATCCAATGTTTTCGGCATCTCGAGACCCAGGTTGTCGAGCCAATCTTTGCGGATGACGATCCCTTGTCTTGATAGCGGGCGCTCTCTGTAGATGCCGTAAAGCTTTCCATCGATTGATGCATTTTTATTGATGAGCTTGTTCATTTTGCTCAGATTCGGATAATCCTTTAAATAAGGGCCGACTTCCCAAAACATCCCCGATCTGAAGGCATTCATGACAGATGAATTTTTGATGTCCTGAATGGTGACCACTTTCGGCAGGTTTCCGGCGGCGAGGGCGGAATTCAAGCGGTCTTCTTTGACCGCATCAGGCACCCACATTAAATCAAGCTTTGTATTGGTGAGCTCTTCAATTTTTTTAATCGCCGTATCCTTTGGCGGCTGCTGGTGATAGAGAATCACCATCCAGCTCAAATCAAGGGGAGAATCAAGATCCACCTTCTCATCCTTTGAAGAAGCCTGGTCGGCTCCCTTCGAGCAGCCCAGCAATCCCCCCGCCAAAAGCAGCAGCATCAACATCGGGATCAGCCATTTTTTCCCCATATCGTCCCCTCCGTTTTCATCCTTTTATAGATCCTAATAACGCTCCCTTTGCAAAGTGCTTTTGAATAAACGGATATACGAGCAGCACCGGTATGGTCGCAACGACGATAACCGCCATTTTAATCGTTTGCTCCGGAGGCGGTGAAGCCGCTCCCATTTCCGTCATATCTCCCTGCATTCCGCTTGATACAATCACGATTTGCCGAAGCAGAACCTGAATCGGCCACTTCGTCGAATCATTCAAATACAGAATCGCCTGCATATACGTGTTCCAATAGGTGACGGCATAGAACAGTGAAATCGTCGCAATCGCCGGCAGGGACAGCGGCAGAATGATGCGGAAGAAAATCCCCAGATCATTGCAGCCGTCCATTTTCGCTGATTCTTCCAAACTATCCGGGATATTTTGAAAGAAATTTTTTAAAATGATCAGGTTAAAGGCATTGATGGCGGTCGGGAGAATCAGAGACCAGTAGGAATCCAAGAGTCCAAGTGTTTTGACGACGAGAAATGTCGGGATCATACCGCCGCTGAAGAGCATCGTAAAGACGACTAAAAACATCAGCACCCGTCTGCCCGCCAGCTCTCTTCTCGACAATCCGTAGGCCATCAGTGAGGAAAGAAACATGCTGACCGCCGTTCCTGCGGCCGTCACAAGAATGGAAATGATTAAGCTTCTGTAGACAATATCGGTCGAAAAAATATATTTGTACGCCTCCAGTGAAAAAGTCGTCGGGATTAAAATGAACTTTTTCGAAATCACCTCTTCCACTGTCGCAAAAGAAGCGGCTATCACATGGATAAACGGCAGTACACAAACCAGTCCAAATCCCGCTAAAAATGAATAATTCAATATGTCAAACAAACGGCTACCTGCAGAATGTCTGATCGTCATTCCACCCCTCCTTGTAAGCGCTATCAAAAAATTACGATATCGTGTCTAAAATGTAGCAAACAGAGGTGAGAGCGTCTATAATCATTTTTTAAGCAGGGGCGGGAAAACGGAGAATCGGATTATGACCTTAAGAAATGACATGTCAGGTCCCGAGAAGGTCTGACGTGTTGACTTTCGGCGTGTAGCCCAGCTCGCGGACAGCTGAGTCAATCGACCACGGCTTCTGTGGATTGTCGCTGACTGCGTAATATGTACCATACGTGATCCCGGATTCGATGGCGGCTTTAAAAATACTGATAAGGTCCGTGTGCGACAACAGTGTTTTGATTGTTCTCGGCTTTTTATGAAGCGTTTCTTTTTCGTTGTCAGCCGCTGTTCCGATCCGCAAATTGATAACGGAATGCGGAGCCTCTGAATGATGTGCAAACAAATGACCGAGGTTTTCGGAAGCCAATTTCAACAGTCCGTACAAGCTTTTGGACTGCGGGTAGTCATCTGTCTGGATCTCCCTCTCTAAAAGAGACACCCCGTCTTTTTCATAAACATCTGTGACATGGTTGCTGCTGGCAAAAATAACTTTGGGAACACCGCACTCGGCTGCCGCCCGCAAAATGCTGTACGTCGCTTTAAAGTAGATGCCGGTCATTTTCTCGAATTCATTTCGGTCAAGGAGATCGCCGGACGGCTTTACAGCCAAAAGGTTGATCAGCACGTCTGTCCGCGCCGGAATACTGTTTACCACCTGTTCATAATCTGTTGCATCACCGCGGACAAACCGGGCTGACATTGCCGATTCAGGCTTTTTCAAATCCATGACCGTCAGCTCATACCCGTCCCGTGACAGCCCCTTGGCTAAAATGCGCCCCACCGTTCCGTTTCCTCCGAAAATCATCACCTTTTTCACAGCTTTTTCATTCCTCCTGTTCAGAGCCACGTTTTTAAAAAGGCAAGCGCTTTCTGCCTCATCACAGCCGTTTCAATGTGGCCGGAATGAGAGCGGAACACTTCATAGCGTTCGCCCGCGTTTTTTTCTTTATACACAGAAGAAAGCTTTTCCTCAATGATGTCTATTCCTGTGACAGGCGTCAGTTTGTCCGCTGTCCCGACGAGGCTCAGATGCGGCCTTGGTGCGATCAGACTTTCGATTTGGGCAGTGGAGAAGTGCTTGACGAGCCCCGGAACGTAAAAATACAGATTGTGGCGGTCCAGGTTTTGCGTTTTGAGCAGTGTTTCACTGTCGACTTGGCCGCACATATCAACGCATACGCTGACCCGTTCATCCAATGCCGCCGTCCACCAGGCCATCACTCCCCCCATTGACATTCCAAGCGTTGCCATCCGGCTGCTGTCCGAATCATCCCTGGCTTCTAGATAGTCGAGAGCCCTCAGGCTGTCGTACACCATCATTCCCCACATCACCCGGCCTGTCCACAGCATTTCTTTAAACGTCTCGCTTTCCGTTTTCCCGCGCCTGTCTCCGAACGCCCAATGATCGATGGCAAGCGCTGAGAACCCAAGGGATGTGAGCTCCTCGGCATATGGCGGCGACGCTAAATATTCCGCACCTTCAAGAAGCTCTTTTTTTCCTCTCTCATAACGCCCGCCGTGGGAATGGCAATAAAGCACGGCTGGAAGCGGGCCCTTCGCATGCTTCGGCTTTGCAAAATAAGCCGGAACCGGTTCCATCCCGTTTAAGTCAAGCAAAAGCGTTTCAACCATGAATGATTCCTTTTCTTCAATCCTAAGGGTGCTGGCTTGAATGTCCCTTTTTTCCGGCAAATCGCCGAGCAATTTGAAAAGGTGTTTGCGCATATTGGTGCTCCTTTCTTTTTATCGCTTGATTCATTAATACGATTTGAAAGGGCTTTTTACCTTTTTCCAGCTGAAAACGCGAGCCTTGTTCAAAACAAAAAAGGCGGTCATAAGAAAGATAAACAACAATACCCATGGTGATGAAAAAAGGAGAAGCAGTAAAAAACATGCCGTTAAAAAAAGGCAAACCATTTGGTAAACAAGGCCGGATAGCAGCTTATAAGCAGCGGCCAGACCGCACAGCGAATGGCAGATGAAAAAGGCGTTTGCAATCGCAACCAGGGCCTCAACATTCAGAATGTGAAAAAACAAACAGACAAAAACCATCGTATGGATGCAGAATATCAATCCTAAAGCTGCAAGCGGCTGATTGCTCTTTGACCGGTACGCAAAAAACCCGCCGGCTTGCGAAGCTATAAGCCTGGCAACTCCGCCCGCAACCTGAAAATAAGCGCTCATACACAGGACAGCAGTCAGGACCGCAATCACCGGCAATGCAAAAGAACCGAACAGCGGTGTCAGCATGATCACAAGCTTCAACTGTCCGCTTTCAAAGCGCTCAGGATCAATCCATTGAACAGCCGCGGCTGTCACCAGGTAAATCACGGTTACCGTGAGACAGCTGATCATGACGGCCCGGGGAATGGTTTTCTTCCGGTCTTTCACCTCCATGCTGTAATTGCCGACGATTTCCCAGCCGACCAACGCCCAAAACAGCAAAAGCAACCCCCAGCCAAAATCGGCAAACTGAAATGTCCCTTCCACGAGCGGCCCCTCCCTGAAATGAGGAACGGATGCCACACTGCTCCCAAACAAGACGAGCGCAGCCGCCGTGGAAAAGATGAAGGAAACCATCCCGACAAACGAAAGATTAAAGCACAGGACAATCATGCAAATGATGAAAAACAAAAAACCATATCCTGCGGCGGGGATCGAAACATCGCCTGCAAGCGAATGAATATATTCGCTTGCCGTCATTAACACTGCGGCGGGTCCGAAGCTGGCAGCCATGATAAAATAAAAGACAGCAACCTTTTTGATCCGGGGACCGAACGCTTTTTCAGCCGCATAGGCGACCCCCGCATCATTCGGATGCTCAACGCTTAACCTGGCAAAGACCCAGGCAAATAAAAAGCCGATGCCCATCATCAGCAGCCACGCAAAAATCGCGTAATCCCCCGCTATCTGATGAATCATCGGCGGCAATAAAATAATCCCCGATCCTAAAATAGGCCCTGTCATTAAACCGCTTAGCAACACGGACCCAAGCTTTTTTTCTTTCATAATGAGCACAACCCTTCCAAGAAGCAATTTAAAATGATTGTAATCTTGTTTGTTTAATCAGTAAAATAGATATTATCGATTCCAAGATTCGAATTTTTCGATATTAGAAAAAAAGGAGATAGTTGAAATGGAAATCCGGCATCTGAAAACGTTCAAAACCATTGTGGAAATCGGAGGCTATACAAGAGCGGCCGATTATTTGGGCTATGCGCAATCAACCGTGACATCACACATTCAGGCGATCGAACAGGAAATCAGAAAGCCGTTGTTCTACCGGCTGGGGAAAAAAATGCTCTTGACAGAAGCGGGGAAACACCTTCTCCCTTATGCGGCGGAAATGATAGAGCTTTATGAAAAAGCGAGGCACATTCCCGAAAATGACCAGGAACCGTCGGGAAACTTAACCATCGGGGCTTCCGAGTCTTTAACCGTTTACAGATTGCCTGCGATTCTTCATGAATTTACAAGCCAATATCCGCAGGTGACGGTGACATTAAAGTCCTCAACATGCTGGCAGCTGAGGGATGAGCTGAAACAGGGTAAAATTGACATCGCTTTTCTATTGGATAAGGAGCGCAAAGAGGATGACCTTCAGATCGAAAGTCTTGTCGCAGAGCCGATGGTGTTCGTGTTTCCAAAGGGACATCCATCCGGTGAGACAGCCTTTGACGACCTGGCTTTTTCCGCGAATGAAACGTTCTTATACACGGAACACGGCTGCAGCTACAGGGACTTTTTTGAGGAATACTTGCAAAAACAAGGCGTCATAACCGATCATACGATGGAGTTTTGGAGTGTAGAGGCGATAAAACAATGCGTGATGTGCGGTTTAGGCGTCTCTCTCCTGCCATTGATCACGACGAGGACTGACATCAGCGAAGGGAAGCTTCAGGGCACAATGGTCCGCGACGCCCTTTTTTCTACACAAATGGCTTATCATAAAAACAAATGGCTGTCGCCTGCCATGACGGCTTTCCTCGAAATTGTCCGCAGGCAGGCCAAAGAATGGGCGCAAGAGTTGGCAGAAGTTTAGATGCCTTCGGTATTCATCAGGACGATTCGCCATCCATCAGGATCTTCGACTGTCACGCCTTTGTCTTTCCAATATGGATTTTCCGGCGGCACTTCTTGATATCCCATAGCAGCGAGCCTCTGCAAAATGGCCTTGATTTCATGCGAATCAGGCATGTAAAACACGAGCAAATTGTCTTTTGTCGGTGCGGGGCAGGGGCTTCCGCTGACATGGGAAGTGAACTCCAGATGGTATTTTTCATTCGGCAGGCCGAACATCACACCGTCATAACCGGCATGTCCGGAAAATTCGCCAAGCCTTTCTAATCCCAGCCCTTTTTCATAAAAATCGATGACTGCACTCATGCGGTCTGTCGGCCGTGCCATTCTGACCTGCACAGCGGAAAAATCGGCAAACTTCATGATGATCACACTCCTTTATCCATATGTTACGACTGACGCCGGCTGCTGAAACCGGCTAAAATCATGAAAAACCCTCAGACTTTGGCCTTAAAGAGGAGCCGGTTAAAAAAAGAACCATTGCGAGAAAAAAGGCTTCGGCCCTGTGAAATCCAGGGCTGAAGCCTTTTCTTTAATAAGCCGGTTAATTCGCGACTATATTCACTAGCTTTCCGGGAACAGCGATCACTTTTCTGATCGTTTTTCCTTCCAGCTGTTCTTTTACTTTGTCATTGTTTTTGGCCAGTTCTTCAAGCTCTTCTTTTCCAGCATCAGCCGGTACGTTTAACTTCGCTTTCACTTTTCCGTTCAGCTGAACGACGATTTCGATTTCATCATCGACAAGCTTTGCTTCATCATAGACAGGCCATGATTCATATGTGATCGTTCCTTCATGCCCGAGGCGGCTCCACAGCTCCTCAGCAAGGTGCGGCGCTACAGGAGAAAGCAGCTTCACAAAGCCTTCCATGTATTCCTTCGGAAGCTCGTCCGCTTTATACGCTTCATTGACAAAAACCATCAGCTGGGAAATCCCTGTATTAAAACGCAAGCCTTCAAAATGGTCTGTCACTTTCATGACTGTTTCATGGTAGACGCGCTCAAGCGTTTCACCGGCGCCTTCTTTGATCTTGCTGTTCAGCTCGCCATTGTCATCGATAAACAGACGCCATACACGGTCTAGGAAACGGCGGGCTCCGTCAAGTCCTGTCGTTGACCAGGCGATCGATGCATCGAGCGGTCCCATGAACATTTCGTACAAACGGAGCGTATCCGCGCCGTGCGTCTCGACAATTTCATCCGGGTTGACGACATTGCCTTTAGATTTGCTCATTTTCTCGTTGTTTTCGCCAAGGATCATGCCTTGGTTGTACAGCTGCTGGAACGGCTCTTTCGTCGGGACGACACCGATATCATAAAGGAATTTGTGCCAGAAGCGCGCATACAATAAATGAAGAACCGCATGCTCGGCGCCTCCGATATACATATCGACAGGAAGCCATTCCTTTAATTTTTCCGGCGAGGCGAGTTGATTCGGATTATGAGGATCGATATAGCGCAGGAAGTACCAGCAGCTGCCGGCCCACTGCGGCATTGTATTCGTTTCCCGTCTTCCTTTTTTGCCAGTCTCAGGATCTGTCACTTCCACCCACTCTTTAATGTTGGCAAGCGGGGATTCACCTGTACCGCTCGGCTTGATTTCAGACGTTTTCGGCAGCATAAGCGGGAGCTCTTCTTCAGGGACGGGTGTTGATGTGCCGTCTTCCCAATGAATGATCGGAATCGGCTCGCCCCAGTAGCGCTGACGGCTGAACAGCCAATCGCGGAGGCGGTATGTCACCTTTTTCTCACCTTTGCCGTTTTCTTCAAGCCACTCGATCATTTTTGCAATCGCAGCCGCTTTATCAAGACCGTTCAGAAAATCGGAATTGATATGTTCGCCATCTCCTGTATAGGCATCTTTCTCAACATTCCCGCCTTTAACGACTTCTTTGACGGGCAGACCGAAGGCCGCAGCAAACTCATGATCGCGTTCATCATGGGCCGGCACAGCCATGACCGCCCCGGTTCCGTATGTAGCCAGAACATAATCCGCAATCCAGACCGGAATGTTTTCTCCGTTTGCCGGATTGACCGCGTAAGCCCCTGTGAAGACGCCTGTCTTCGTTTTGGCCAGGTCTGTCCGCTCTAAATCGCTCTTTGACTGAATCTCTTCAATATAGGCATTGACTGCATCCTGCTGTTCTTTCGTCGTAATTTTTTGAACAAGCTCATGTTCGGGAGCGAGTACGGCATATGTCGCGCCAAACAGTGTATCAGGACGCGTTGTGAAAACGGTGAACGTTTCATCGCTGCCGTCGATGGCAAAATGGACGTGAGCGCCTTCAGAGCGGCCGATCCAATTCCGCTGCATTTCTTTAATGCTTTCCGGCCAGTCAAGCTCTTCAAGATCTTCAAGAAGGCGGTCGGCGTATGCCGTAATTTTCAGCATCCACTGCTTCATCGGACGGCGTTCTACGGGGTGGCCGCCGCGTTCGCTTTTTCCGTCGATGACTTCTTCGTTGGCCAGAACCGTTCCGAGCGCAGGGCACCAGTTGACAGGCACTTCATCTATGTAAGCGAGTCCTTTTTCATAAAGCTTTAAGAAAATCCACTGTGTCCACTTATAGTAGGCCGGATCTGTTGTATTCACTTCACGGTCCCAGTCGTACGAAAAACCGAGGGCCCTAATCTGGCGGCGGAAGTTGTCGATGTTCTGCTTTGTAAAGACCGCAGGATCGTTTCCTGTATCAAGCGCATATTGCTCAGCCGGAAGCCCGAATGCGTCCCAGCCCATTGGATGCAGGACATCATACCCTTGCATCCGCTTCATGCGGGACAGGATATCCGTTGCTGTATAGCCTTCGGGATGGCCGACGTGCAGCCCTGCACCTGACGGATACGGAAACATGTCCAATGCATAAAATTTCGGTTTGGATTTATCTTCAAGCGTGGCAAACGTTTTGTTGTTCAGCCAATAGTCCTGCCACTTTTTTTCGATTTTTTGATGATCAAAACTCAATTGAAAAACCTCCTTATTGTGCGTACGGCTTCGTTGTTTCAAGTATAGACGGGCCTGACAGCTTTATATTCAGATTATTCTAAAATCAAAAAAACTCTCCCATCCCCAAAAGGGACGAGAGATTTTCCCGCGGTACCACCCTTGTTAGCGTGCAGGCTGCACACTCACTTGATATCTTTAACGCAGAAATGCGGCAGCAGCTTATCACTGCTGCAACTCTGAGGCGAGTTCAGAAGCGCATTTGATTGACTTTCACCAGCCGTCAACTCTCTAAACAAAATGGGCTTCTTACTGCTCCTCTTCACCGTTCTTGCCGTAACCGTAATCTTATCTGTATTTTATAGAATTCTGTTCATAAGTGCAAGCAGGTTTGTATACAATGGGAATGTGCTGAAAAAAGGGTAAGAGTGAGGATCTTATTCATGTGGAGATTTGTTTTGCCGTTCGGAGTTCTGTACATTTGCCTGCTGTTCTCTGACAAAGTCAAAACTTCTCAATACAGCTTCACCGCCGTAGCCTGCAATAATCGATAAAATCACAAGCTGAATTCCCGAGTCGGGTTCCGCAGATAAAACAAGCAAAATAGAAGCAACCATACTGACAAGAATATCTTCAAAAAAGCCAAGGTAAATGAATCGTTTCGTTGTTCTCGGTTTCTCAAGGCGCCCTCTTTTTTTAATATGCCCGAGAACCCCCATAATCCCTCCAATCAAACAAGCAACAAAAACTTGATGCAGCATCTTCATCACCTTCCTAAAGCCCTTATTTAGTCAAGCGACTTCAGGCCATCGAGCAGCCCCCCTAGACCCCTGTGCGATGATATTCGATACTACCAAACAGAAAATGTGTTCTGTCTTTGAAGAAAAAAAGCTTGTTTCTTCCATTATATGTGAAGATTTGGTTGATAATCTTGATTCCTTTGATTCATTTTCGAGTAATTACAATTACCTATTTTTTCTATGCATTGTCATTACTGTGGTGATGGGTTGGCAGCTGCTTTTCTTTCCTTCCGTATAAACATGCCGTTCCGATGCCGATCGCTAATATGGCGATCATCACCGCCAACAAAGCCTGCATGCTGAAAACATCAACCAGCACGCCGCCAAAAAGAGGCCCGATCATCCTTCCTCCTGTGGCCGTGCTGTTGACAAACCCTTGGTAAAACCCTTCTTTTCCCTGCGGGGCGAGGCGGTTGGCTATCGTCGGAACCGCCGGCCACACAAGCATTTCACCTATCGTCAGCACGATCATGGCAGCAAGGAACGCCGGAAAATGTTCCGCCGCAAACAAAATGCCGTAAGCAAACATAAAAACGACAAAGCCGATCACAATCTGTTTCAACAGCGATTCGGCTACCCGTTTCACAAAGAGGCCGATCAGCGGCTGTCCAAGGACGATCAGCGCTCCGTTTACCGTCCATAACAGGCTGTACTGGCCAAGGGATATACCAAGCTCCTGTGTGTGTGAAGCGATGGTTGAGGACCACTGGGAATAGGCGATCCAAGCCAGAAGATATCCCGTACATACGATCATCAGGGCGGCAAACCGCGGCTTCACATTGACCGTATCGGCATGATCGAGAACAGATGACTGAACCGTCTTTTCCGTCCGGATATGTTTCAATCCAAAAAACGCAATCAGGAAAAACAATGCATAGAGAAGCGCATTCGCAAAAAATACATAAGTGAAAGAAAAAGAGGCGACAAGCCCTCCGAGGGCCGAACCTACGGCAACCCCCGCGTTTTGTGCCACATACACTGCGTTAAACGCTTTTCTTCCGCCTTCCGGCCAAACCGAACCGGCCATTGCATAACATGCCGGAAAAACAATGCCCGAACCAAAGCCGGCCGCTGTCAACAGAAGAATGTAAGCGGTCCAGCCGTGAAAAAAGACAAGCCCTGACAGGCAGGCAAACGTCATCACAATTCCTAAAAGAACCGTTTTAAAACCGCCGATTTTATCAAAAAGAAGTCCGCCGCACAAGTTGCCGATGACATTCGCACCGGAGTTGAGCATCAACACGAATCCGGCTGCTGTTAAAGATTTGCCCAGGTGCTGGTGAATATAAATCGTATTCAGCGGCCACAAAAAAGAAGCTCCCGTTACATTGATAAACATCCCGATGACCAAAAGCCATAATGTTCGCGGCATTGTTTTTCCTTCTTTCTAAATTTAGTTCCTCCTAGATTCTATTCGTTCTCCTTGTTTTTTTCAATTGAAGAGAATTCTGTTTTCCTCATTTAAAAAACCCCTTTGAAAAGGGGCTTTTAATATTCAGCAAAAGGATCATTTCTGTTTTTCCGCTACAAACCGCTGATGAGCGCTTTTTTCAGGTCCAGGAGCATGATGTAATTGCATCTTCTCAGGCCCGCCGCCCTCTTTGTTCCATGCGTCAACAAACTGTTTTGCCTCGGGACGTTTACCGCATCCTGCTAACGGATGATCCGGCTATTTCGCTTCAGCCGCTCCGCCGGGCTTTTTGCCTGTTTCTTTCGATTGAAGTTCTGCCAAAATCCCATTTTGAAACAAATCGATATAACGATTTTCTGCACTTAGTGACTCCGAAAAAACAGCCGCCGTTGCTTTTTTACGGGGTTGAAAATGAAAATACTGTTCGATCTCGTCCCCGCTGATAATCTTTCGGCTGCCGCTGTCCGTCCCGTTTGCCCATGAGACGAAGAGCGTCATGATGACCGCCAATCCCAGCGCACCCGTCATCATGATCAATTTGATCACTTTGATCCCCTCCCAATCAAAAAAACTCTTCCGCACTCTGCAAGAGTTTTTTCCGCTTTCCTTTAAACATCCTACATCTTGGCTGCTCCGATCCCTCATTGTTCATCAGGTCTCAGCTTTCCTTTTTTCTATCGGCTATTTTGCCATTCATTTTATGCAGGTTACAGAAATATCTAGTTAAACATTTTTTTCATAATAAGTTAAAATATGATTATCAAAACAGAAAGGAGAGGAAAAATGGAATCTTTAATGGGGATTGGATTTTTATCTATTATGTTTTCCATCGGGTATTTGCTATTTGTCTTTATTCGAAAGTTCTTTTCCAAAGAAGACAAAAGGCTTTCAAGAAAAATCTTCTATCCTTGTTTTATCGGCGGGCTTCTTCTGATGTTCATCACTGCGCCATTTACAGATCAGCAAACATATTCCGCCGCAAAAAAATCTGAAGATTTGACGGCGGAAGTGAAAGAATTAACCTCTGAAAAGTCAAATTTACAAAAAGAACAAAAGACATTAAAACAGCAGATCAAACAAGCACAAGAAAAGCTAACAGCCACTCAAACAGAGAATAAAGCGCTGAAAAAAGAAAACGAAAAACTCGCCAAAGAAAAAGACAAGCTGACAAAAGAAAAAAAATCACTGACTGAAAAACTCGCAAAAGCTGAAATCAAAAGCGGGGAGGAAAAACCGGAGCTAAAAGAAAAGAGCACTTCCGCCGCCGCCCCTCCGTCAAACAACAACGACAGTTCTTCGCAAAATACCGCACAAAGCAATCAAGAGTGCAAAATCAAGGGAAGCGTCAACCACATTTACCATACACCGGGAAGTACATACTACAACCGCACGAAAAACGTCGTCCAATGGTTCTGTTCAGAAAAAGAAGCCCAGGCGGCTGGATACAGGCCGCCTAAACGTTAAAAAAGCCGGCATTGCGCCGGCTTTCATTCTATAATTCTCTTCTTAATGCCGTCAGCACATTCGTTCTTGTCGCTTTGACGGCCGGATTGAGGCCGGAAAGGATCGCGACGCCTGCGCTGATGGCGGTGGCGATGATGACAAGGCTCAACGGAATATAAGAAAATGTAATGTTGAACTCTTCCCCTCCGCCTTGAGTCATGGATGTCAGAAGCGGCGGAATCATTTTGTTCACTAAAAAGCTGACGCCGTAAGAAATGACCACACCGAAAACCGATCCGATGATGCCGATATAGGCGCTTTCCATCAAAAACATTTTGCGTATCACATTCGGGCTCGCGCCGATCGCCTTCATAATGCCGATTTCCTGTGTGCGCTCTGTGACCGCCATCGTCATCGTGTTGAAAATGCCGATCGCGGAAATCAGTACGGCAATGACGCCGACGAAAATCAGGCCGATTTTAAAAGCCATGAAAAACACATTGATACTGTCAAGCTTTTTCGTCACTGAATCAACGTAGAACCCTTTGTCTTCCAAATCGCTTGTCAGCTGTCCAACA
This sequence comes from Bacillus sp. HSf4, assembly GCF_029537375.1. NCBI lineage: Bacteria > Bacillati > Bacillota > Bacilli > Caryophanales > Bacillaceae > Bacillus > Bacillus sp. HSf4. The sequence goes on from NZ_CP120679.1 coordinate 3,199,809, forward strand.
TGTTCAAAGCTGTCGGCAAAGACTGACAGTGTTTTTTGAATGACACCGTCGGCTTTGTCCGTTTTCAAAAAGTCGCTGAATTGTTTTGCCATTTCATCGCTGATATACACATTCGTATCGCTTGCCCAATCATATGAAGGCTTCTTCGTCACTCCGACAACTTTAAAATCGTACGTTTTTTCTTTGCCTTCTTCCCCTGTTTTCTCATCGATTTGCGAGACCTTTAATTCAATCGTTTTGCCGAGTATATCTTGTTGATAGCCTTTTGGCTCTTTTATATCTTCCGCATTGCTGCTCATCTGCTTTTCATATTCTTCGGCTTCTTTTTTCGTCCAGAATGTCTCTCCAAAATGATAGCCGACAACAATTTCATTCGGGGATTTCGCAACCCGTCCGCGGTCCAGGTCAATATTGGCCTTTTGCTCCGCTGCCATATCGGTTATCGTAACATACGGAATTTGCTGATTGGTCCTGTCGCCTAATTTGGCTTCAACAGGTACATTCACTTGTGCACGCTCAATGATGGCCGCCACATCATCGCGGTCTGCAAACTCATTTAAATCTTTCTTTTGTACGGGCTTGTCACTCTGCCCCTCTTGACCGACAATATCGATTTTCGTCACAACCTGCTCCTTCATCAGCTGCTCGGTCAGCGATTTTTGCAGGCCAAATCCGACGGAGGAAAGTACGATTAAAAACGCGCAGGCCACAGTCGTCGCAAGGATCGTCATAAACACGCGGAGACGGTTTTTCTTCATATTTCTTCTGATGAATGTCAGCTGATCCTTAAACTTCAACAGGCTCCACTCCCTTCTCCAGCACACCATCTGCTAAATGAAATTTCGTATCGGCGATCGATGCCACTTCGTCATCATGGGTGATGATCACAAAGGTAATGCCCCGCTCCCGATTCAGCTGCTTGATAAATCCAAGGATTTCCTCTTCTGTTTCCGTGTCCAGGCTTCCCGTCGGCTCATCCGCCAAAATGATGGACGGATTTAAGATCAGCGCGCGGGCGATGCTGACGCGCTGCTGCTGCCCTCCTGAAAGCTCGTTCGGATAATGGCCGGCATGATTTTCAAGGCCGACGCGGTGCAGCATTTCGGTCACCCTTTGTTTGCGCTCCGCCGGGCGGACGCCTTTTAACGTAAGGGGCAGCTCAATGTTGTCAAATGTCGTCAGACTCGGAATGAGCTGAAAGCTTTGAAAGATAAAGCCGAAATGTGCGAGGCGGAACTCCGCCCACTCTTTTTCATTGAAGCCCGTTACATCCGTCCCGCCGATCGCGATCTTTCCCTTTGTCGGCGCAATATAGCCGGAGATTAAGTTTAAAAGCGTCGATTTTCCCGAACCGCTTCGCCCGACGATGCAGGCGATTTCTCCTTTTTGGACCGTGAGCGAGACATCCTTCAATACCTTAATTTCGCTTTCTCTGCCTTTTTTTCCGATTTTGAATGAGTGGTGAATGTGCTGAATGTCAATCATTTTCCCTCTCCTTTATAACAATTTTGTCTTTTTATAAATGGCAAAATAGCTGATTAAAAAGCCGATGACAGCGCCCAGGATCATGCCGAGCAGATATCCGATAATGGAATCGCCGGCGGAATAGCCCATATATCCAAAGGCGAGAACACCTAGAATAATAACCAAGATTTGAATCGGCCGATCAAGCTTCTTCCATAAGAAAAAGCTCCCGTTTCGTTCGCATGGATGTTTAATAAAGCTGACATACCCGATAAGATAAAATAGAACTCCCATTGCAGCCGGAATCAGTAAAATATATTTCGAATCCATGACCCACGAAGGATTTACGTATATAATCGGGATTAAATACTGAAAAATCGGAGAATCCACAATTGGATATCTTCCCCAAAAATGATCACTTCCTATGATGATGCCGAGATTGATAGCAGGGAGCACCACAAGTAAAACGGGCAAAATCGTTACGGAAAAAGATGTTAACAACTGGGCAAATATATTTCCCGTTAATGCTCCTGCCGCCATCACCAGAGCATACGCCATAAAGCTGATGATCATCGAGCCGACCATAAAGTGATCGAAAAATTCGACGCTTCCGGGATTTAATAGCATGATCAAAAGCTTTGACAACATGTAGCCCAGCAGCTGGGCGCCTACGATAATAGAGCTTCCCATCCAAAATTTCGTGTTAAACACCTGGCCTCGTGAATACGGCAGGCTTAACGTAAAATCCAGCAGCCCTTTGCTTCGCTCAAGCCCCACTTGGACTATCGCCAACAGCACAGCCGGCGCCCAGAAAAATTGAAGTGAACCGCCGGTTTGATAATCTAGATAAAATCGGCAATCTTTAGGATAAAAATGATCACTCAAACATCCCTGATAAGTAAAATATTCGCTTATGATTGAAATAGGAGTGCTTAAAAAGAAAAGCAAGAAAATCACAAGCAATACGGCTTGATGCTGTTTCCATTCCTTATAAAACAGCCCTCGGTCTACCATCTTCGCTTCCCTCCAAACTTCGCGATGAATACTTCCTCAAGGCTGACTGGAAGCTCGTTCCACACCTTAGGAGACAAACTTTTAAGAAACTGCTTTTTTACGTCATCTTCTTTCGGGATGAGAACTGTATAAAACACGCCCGCATGATCTAAAACAGGAATTTCCCTCTCTCTGATTTTCAAATCGACATCTTCTTCTTCAAAAGCCATCTGAATTTTGATAAAGTCGCCTTTCAGATCGTCAAGATCCATGACATTTGACAATGTATTGTCTTCGAGAAATCCGATTCGGCTGCACATCCGCTCGATATCTTCAAGCCTGTGTGATGTGATCAGGATAGCCGTATTATTCTCAGCGACTTCATCGACCATCAGCTGAAGAACGTCGTGTCTTGTCACCGCATCAATTCCGTCTGTCGGTTCATCAAGCAAAATGACGGCCGGGCGGATGGCAAACGAAAGAATGAGTGACAGCTGTTTTTTCATACCCGTTGACAGCTCCCGGTATTTTTTTGAGTCGGATATGCCGTAACGGTTCATTAATTCATTGGCATATGTAACATCAAAATCGGGATAAACATTGCGTAAAATCGCAACGAGCTGCTTGTAGTTATACTTCTCAAAATAAGGGTTCTGGACCGGCATATAAACGATATTGCGCTTCACCAACGGGTGGTCTTTAATTTTGATGCCGTCAAATAAGATCTCCCCCTGATCAGGAAGCAGGATTTGCTGAATGAGCCGAAGGAGCGTCGTTTTCCCGGACCCGTTTCTGCCGAGCAGTCCGAAAATCTCCCCTTCTTCAAGCTTAAAAGAAATATCCTTGAGCACTTGTTTTCCATCTATCGTTTTAGAAACATTCTTTACCTCAATCATTCGTCTGGCCTCCTTTCACTTCTTCGCTGATTTCCGCCATCCATTCCTGCAGCTTTTTGATATCAACTCCTGCATAATGGGCATCGATGATCAGCTGCTTTAACTGCTCTTTCATCATCGTAATCTTCCCTTCATCAAGCGTGATTTTCGCATTTTCTGAAATGTATGTCCCTCTTCCCCGCAAAGTTTCGATAATTCCTTCGCGTTCAAGCTCTTTGTAGGCTTTGCTAACCGTGTTTGGATTTGCAATGATAATGGTTGCAAGCTCTCGGACAGAAGGAAGCTTATCTCCTGGTTTCATAATCCCTTTTAAACAAAGCTCTTTCATCTGCTGAATGATCTGTTCATAGATCGGTGTCGAGCTTCTCGGATCGATTTGAATCATCTATCTCCCTTCTTTCTGTCCAATTTCAATTTTCTTCATCGTACACCAGCTCCATCCTTATTAAGAACTTACATCAGGAGTCCAAATTTCTTTATAAGCCGCTCGAAGGCAGCTGATCTTTTGTTTACAGCACATGATGCTGCCGGAATTGAAGACGCTATGTATCCCTGATCTCCCGGGTCCGCCGCTCCGTTCTTACGAGATCACTCTATTTTCGGCTTGATTTGTGTGTGGATATACTCGATGGAATCGCTCGTCAGGAATTCTTGCTCCATCTTTTTCTGGACGGCAAAACTGAACACCGTAAACATAAGCAGGAATGAGCAGGCAATAGCTACCGAGACAATCAAACTCATATATTTTCCATCACTGATCAAACGTTTCATCATCAATTTTATTTTATTCATTTTGAAACTCTCCTTTTAGATGAAGAGACTGTATTGGTGTATTATAAAACATAATACACTTAATACATTAATGACATGTTTGCAGATTGTCAACATGTTTTCTTAAATTCGCGTTTAAAAATTAGGTTAAAAATACTATCCAATACGGAATTCGCAATGTTCAGCAAGTATTTCTATATAATAACGACAATAAAGGATGGTTTTACCATCAGGAAAGTTGAGGGTAAAAAAAGACAGCGCCCCCCTCAAGGGACACTGTCCGTCAGAATATCATCATGCTGCAAACGGTTTACACATGGAAAAAGCTCCGTTTGCCATCTTTTTTCTTAGCCCAAAACACGATTGCATTTCCTGTAAGAATTAAAATGAAAGAAATCACACACCAAAAACAAATGGCGTTTATAACAAAAATTTCAAGATACGTTAAATAGATAGAGAATAGCAGACCGAATAGCAGCATCGCTTTCATCAACAAAGAAAAAAGTTTTCTTCCGCTAAACATAGAGACCGCGAATAGGCACATGTAATAAAAAAATCCAAGGACTGACATTGGGATTCCGCCGATTTGGGCATATTTGCTGTTATTGACTGCTGCACAATCCCCCAGCGGACAAAAAGTACTGCTTGATAAATGCGTGAGGTAGAGATAGAGAGAAACAAGCACCCCTAAAATTGCAATGATCTGCAGCAACAACAAACGTATGTGATTAAGCATTTTCACCGGCCTTCCTTAGCATGCCATTTAGCTGGTCTTCATCCAAACCATTCAATCTCTCTTCAATGGTACCTTGTTCATTGACCAAATAAAACACAGGGAAAATTTTAAAATTCAGTTGTTTACGGATTTGAGCATTCGCCGACATAATAGGAAATTGAAATTGATGCTCCTTTTTGACTTCGGCATATTTGCCTTTATCCCCTTGGCCGATCAGTATCAGCTTTGTATCCGGATACTCGGTCTTTAATTTTTCTAAAAGAGGATATGTCTGCTGGCAAACTTCACAATCGATCCGGCCGATCATCACCACAAATTTCTTCCCCTTATACTCTGTTAAGGAAACCGGTTTGCCATCTACTTCTTCTCCTTTTACCAACGGAAGTTCGGCTCCTTCCTTTAATCCGCCCATATCGACAAATGTCTCAATCGCAGCCTTGGGATTGGTCACCACCCAAATACCCAGGACAGCAATCCCCAACATCACGATCAACATACCCCACTTTAAATATTTTTTCATGAGATAACCTCCGCAGTTTTCTTGATTTGGCTTTTCTGCAAGTTAGCATAATGCCCATTGAGTTCCATCAATTCAAAATGCGTACCTTGTTCAACAATTTGCCCCTTTTCAACAACAAGAATTAAGTCTGCGCGAACAACCGTGCTTAAACGATGGGCGATGACGATTCGCGTACAATCCAATTCATCAAGGTTATCATGAATTTTTTGCTCCGTTTTCGTATCCAAAGAGCTGCTCGCTTCATCCAGCAGCAATATCCTTGGATTGTGCGCCAATGCTCTTGCTAAAGCAAGACGCTGACGCTGCCCTCCTGAAATATTCGTGCCTTCCTCTGATAGCAGTGTTTCGTACTTCATTGGAAGATTCATGATGTCTTCATGAATTTCCGCCATCTGAGCCGCACGTATCACTTCTTTTTCCGACAAGTTTTGATTATGGAAGGCAATGTTTTGAAAAACAGACCGATTGAATAGATGGATTTGCTGCGTAACCACCCCGATTTGCTGTCGCAGCTGAGATTTGTGGAGCCCGCTGATGTCCTGGCCGTCAAATAAAATCTTTCCTTGTGTCGGCTGGTAAAGTCCCAATAACAAAGATGCCAACGTGCTTTTACCCGATCCGGTTGAACCGACGATGGCCACAAATTGACCGGGCTGAATCTTGACCGAAACATTATGAATCACCTGGGGACTGTATTGATGATACCGAAATCCCACATTTTGAAGCTCTATATCGCCTTTTATTTGCGGAGGACTGATCGCCTGCTCTTCATTTTGTTCCGGTGTGGCATCAAGAATGTCCATGATGCGCCTGAAATAAGTTCCCATGAAAATCATCTGATTTGCAGTTGTGACAATATTGGTAAGCGGCATTAAGAAGCTTACTGACAATGTATAGAATGCAAACATTGAACCGAGCGTCATTTTCTGGGCGATGACTTCCTGAGTTGCAACCCACAGGACAAGAAGTGGTGCTGCGTAGCGCAGCGTTTGCAGCATGCTGTCTACGTAAGCCGTAAAGAAGCCTCTTTTGCGGGCTGCTTTCATCTGCTCTTGAAACAGACCGGACCAATGGCCGTATACACCGGGCTCTACACCTTCAGCCTTCACGACCAATATCCCTCTCAATATTTCCGCCAAATAGCTCGAAGCGCGCGTTTGGCGCAGTATCTCTTCTTGGGCATACATCTTCGTATAACGCTGGCTGATCATGAGCAAACCAACCTGTAAAATTCCGATTGCCAGAACGTACATCGTTAAATGTGCCGATTTGCTAAACATATAGAAAAGAAATAGGAACACAAGGCCGCCATCAAGAAACATTGTGACTGTGCGGGTCGATAAAATTTCCCGGACAATCATGTTGCTGTTTGCCCGCAAAATTAAATCGCCGCTGGACCGCATTTGAAAAAAATGAAACGGAAGCTGCAGCAAACGGTTAAAGAACCGGCTCATTAAATTCCAATCAAGCCGTGTTTGCAGCCATACAAGGGTTCTTGACCTGAACAATGTAAAGATAAACTGAATAACGACCAGCAAGATGATGGCAATCCCTAGTACGTTCATATAATTTGCTTCTTCGCCTGGGGTAATCACCTGATCAACCACAAACTGTACGAACATCGGAGTTGCAATGGCCAATACTTGCACCCATAGGGAGCAGGCAATAATAAAGCTTACAAGCCAAGGCTCTTGCCATAAAAAGCGAAGGTATTCGCGCCATATTCCCTTTACTTTGCGGCGTTTCAAATGTTCGGAAGGCTTCATCGTTAAGCACATTCCGGTCAAATGGTTTTCCATATCTTTCATTGGAAGGATTCGACGCCCGACAGCAGGGTCTAAAATGTGAGCTTTTTTGCCCTTTACTTTCTCCAGTACGACAAAATGATTGCCCTCCCAATGCAAAACAGCAGGAGTTTCAAGCTTATCAAGATGCTCGGGCTGCACGCGCTTTCCTTCTGCTTTTAATCCCAATGTTTCAGCCATTTTTTTTATCGTCAATAAATTGATCCCGTCCCGGCCTCCGCCTAACATATCCCTTAATTCCGTCAATGTGTATTGACATTTGTAGGAGGATAATACCATGGCAAGACAGCATAGCCCGCATTCTGACTGCTCCATCTGTTCTATGAAAGGTATACGCAAACGTTTCATCATTCCCTCCTCAATGGAGTTCCGAGTACGACGACAGGCGGCACCTTCTCAGGAGCTGCAAGACGCAATAAGCCGTATCCGATCCCTGACAGCCCCAGCATTAAGCTCGGGGTTTCCTCATTTTGAGGTATTCCGCAGCACCATCCCTTATCCATCGCTTCTTCTACGATTGCACTTCCGATTTGCATGGCATTTTTCTTCAGCTTTTCATCTTTTAAAACATCTGAAGCCAATAACAAAACTTCCAAATTGCCGAAGTCACCGTGACATTGGCAATGACTTCCGCCAAACCCTTCACGGAGCGTCGTCTGGATTGCCGTTTCAAGTTCTTCCTTCATTTTATCGTCCCGCCAGTGCTGCATTGTCATAAGCCGTCCCAGCGCTATTCCAGCCGCGCCATGGCACCATTGAACCGGATTTGTAATGCCTAGACTCTTTCGTTCTTCCCGGTAGCGAAGATCCGCCCAATTTCCCTCTTCAGGTATAAACATTGTTCGCTCATAGGAAATGGCCTGTTTGCTGCATTCAAGAAAACGCGTATCTTTTGTGGCGGTGTACAGTTCCGCCAATGCCCAAGCGATCCCTGCAGTGCCGTGAGACAAGCCGATCAGCGCCCTGCTTTTGTCAACTGGCGATGTCCAACCGCACCCTGCCTTTTGCTCAGCTGCATTTGCAAGCAGGTGTTCGCCGCATTGAACGGCAACCTGCAGAAGCTTGTCTGACTTTGTCAAATGGTAAAGACGCAATGCCACTAGGAGTGTTCCCGCCGATCCGCCGATCAGATCAAACATTTGATCTTTTTCGATCCACTTTTCACACTCTCCGATGGCATCCGCCGCTTTCCGGATATATTTCTCTTCCTTCCATAATGCCCACAGATGGCTGTACACATAGGCAATGGAAGCATACCCGTGAAAAGCGGAGAGAGAACCGAGACCATTATACCGGTGAAGAAAGTCTTCGGCTGATTTTACCGCGGCTTCAGCTACTTCTGCATAACGCCGATCCTCGGAAATTTCCGCCAAATACGCATAAAACAACGCGACGCCAAGCACGCCGTCATATAAGGTGGCATCCAAAGGCGTAAACAGCCACCGGTCATTAAGGGAAGCGCCGATACCGATCCAGCTGACATCTTCTTTTTTGTCGCCCCAATAAGCTGCTTCCAATAACCGATCACCGATCATCATGGCCTGCTTGACAAATTCCTCAGGCGGATGCTGATGTCCAATTTTCACGTTAGAAAAATCGTTTCGGTATTGCTTAAGGTCCCAGCGCTTCAGCATCGTGGCCATCGAGGTGCGGATATACCTAATCTGTTTGGAACAGTCCTCTCTGCTGAACATCTTGATCCTAGTCAATACTCGCTCTAATACCGTAATATGATAAAAGTTCTGAATCTCCTTGCCGTCGCTGTCCCAAGCAGACAAAGAATTAATTTTCGAATAGAAGTAAGGGATGTCCCCCTGCAGCAAATCCCGTGTTTCTGAAGGTATAAGTTCCAAAAATTTATCATTTGTGTCCACTATCCGCCATAAGTAGTCAAATAGCCGAACTCTGTCAAGTCCGTTTCGAAGATAATCAGGATGTAAACCGGCTTCCAGCATAGTAGAATAGGACTGTGTATGCCGAAAAATCGAACGGACTGTATCATGTTGAAAAGCCTTGACAGGCCCCTCTGAAGAAAGCAGTTCTTCCCGATGCCGCATAAATATTAAGTAAACTCGTTCAAATCCGGCAGCGATATCATCGATATAATCCTCCGGCGAAATCTCGTTCCCATTATGGCTCGGCCGATTTTTCGCCCCTTTTGAAAATCCGCTTCCTTTTACAAGCCGCATTTTGTCTGTTCTGATATTTTCGTACTTATATTTTCCCCTCGGCAGTCTTTGTCCGCCATGTCCGCCGATTCCGCTCAGTTCAATGGAACGGAATGATCCCGACTTAAATAAGGAGGCAGGCAAGATGCCGGTTCTTAATACGGACTGTGACAGTTCTTCGGAAGTTCTCTGCAAGGCGGTAAATTCGTCCTCATCCGTCGGCTGGATGTTTTGGAATAAGGATTCCAAGTCGATAAATTGCGGAAATTCTCCTGAAGCGATCATGTTTTCCATGTGCATGTCAGTCGCATACAGCATATGTAGTACCGCTATACAGCCCCCCAGCCGCTGATAAAAATGGCTTACTTGCTCAAGAGTTTCGCACTCTCTTGCTTCAGCAAATTCCTGCCAGCCGTAGCTAGTGCAGTCCATTGTATGTAAAGGTTGAAAAGATGGAGTAGCGCCTTTTTCATTCAGCCAGAATAGCAGCTGATTGAAATGAAGATCGACGCCAAGTGAACGAGGCTTATACACCAGGCGGCTGCCTGAGGCAAACTCAAAAATCATCACGCTCCGCCCATTCCGATGCAAATCACCGCTCCCTGTATTAAGGTGTGTTAGATGAGAGAAGTCTCCTGAAAAAGAATGCTGAATAGAATCATAATCAGCAAATAAACGTTCAATTCCTTCACAAATGGCATTCTTTCTCCTCATTGCCGTTTCAACCATGATGCGGGCCAGCAGAGGATATTTAGATAATAATTGAGAAATGCTTTCCTTTTTTTCAGCGTATTCAGCAATAAAATATTCAAAACGCTTTTCCGGGGTGTCTCCTTTCAGACGTCCTTCCATCCGGGCAAGATTCAATTCATAGACAAGGACGCGTTCTGCCAGAGCCAATAAGTTTTTGCATACAGCGCTGAGGATGCTCCGCCTGATGACGGATTCTTCCGCACATTCCCGTCCGTATTTTATCTTCCAAATCCGGTATGTATCGGCTATGCCGGTGTTCAGCCAATCCAGAAATGGCCTAACAAAACTGATGAACATATGACTTTTCAACTCGTCATCTTCCAGGTCCACCTTGCAATTGATCGGCAAATGCTCGTTAAAAAATATGTCATCCAGCTCATCCATCCACTCGGCCTTTTGGCGGGCGGCCGGAGAATGTTTGGCGGCCAGCAGCAATTGGAAAGAACGCTTATCAAGTCCGTCATTTTGCAGACGATGTTCCATCAAACGCAAAGGTAAACCAGTCTGTTTGCACCATTTTTCCAGTTCTATTTCTTCATCGATCTTAGTATCTGCGTCATTCTCAATTGCCCTTTCATGCAAATAAAGACCCCGATTCCATGCTGCTGTCTGATCTACTGTAGACAAGCGATTTGACATTTGCCTTACCTCCCTGTCTTTTACATCATCCGTAATGACAATAGAAGACAAGGGTGAACGAATTCTCCCTTGCCCTCTATAAAAGGTTTCCATTGTTGAAAATAAAATATATATAGCGTTTGGAAAACCTTCAATTTAATCCATGCTCAACGATGCTGCCTGTTGAATACTTTGCAGCTGCTGGCATAGATATAGAATGTATAATATTTTATTAGCAGCAGACAAACACGCTGTTAGGACAATCGTCAGTGATTGTGCATGCCCAGCCGCAGCCTGCAGCTCCTGCTGCTTCTTTCAATTCTTCATCAGATAGAGTAACAACCGTATTCTTCAATTCTTCCATTTTATTCACCTCTTTTTAATTTTAGAGCATTTCTCTCAAAAAATTGGTAAAGAAGAACTTGTTTACACGAGTTTGTACTTAGCAGCAAACAAACACGCTGTTAGGGCAATCGTCAGTGATTGTGCATGCCCAGCCGCAGCCTGCAGCTCCTGCTGCTTCCTTCAATTCTTCATCAGACAAAGTGACGACTGTGTTCTTCAATTCTTCCATCTTTTCACCTCCTTTCAATTGGGATTATTACCTGTATTTCCTATTATATGAAAAGAGAGGATGATGTCAAAGGGATTTTTCAAAATAATTCAAGACTTTCAACACCCTTTTAATTTAGTAATTTTCTAGTATAATTAAACCCATTTATTAGGGGTTATTTCGGTATATTTGAATCTATTTCGCATACTCATATGAAAGAAAACGGTTTATTCAATATTCCGAAAAGAGCACAACCTTTTTCATAAAAAGTTTTTTATTATATTTATATAAAGTGGAATTTAAAAAATTTTTTAAAACCCGACTAAACTTATATAAAAACAACAAGATGGAATATTTACACTTTTTGACGCTTTTTTAACCTGAATGTAAAATAAAAAAAGATAGACTCCCATCAGAAGTCCATCTTTTTTTTATTTCGATACGCCGCCATCATGATAAATGGCGTTTTTCAATTGTTTCAAATACTGAAAGCGAATAAACAAGAAATACATGCATTGAATGAGAAGAAATGCACCAAGCACGAATGCTGATTCTTTGATGAGTGAAACACCTGCCGCTTCAAAAACATGCTCCAGTGCAGTAAGTGCAACGGCTCCATGAGTCAGCGCCACGCCAATCGGAACAAAAAACAGCAACATAAGCTGCGTTGTTATGATGTTTGACATCTCTTGTTCGGTTAAACCTAATTTTTCGATTGCCTGCAGCTGAGCCCGGTCATTTTCAAAATCAGTATATATTCTAAAGTATAAAAAGCTTCCCGCAGCAGCAAAAAACACGGCCCCAATGAATAGACCAGCAAACAAAACATGCCCCATTTGCTGTTTTATTTCGTTAAAGTACAGCGCTTTTGCCTGAAAATGATAAGCGTCATCCTTTAAGGAACTTTCCAGTTTATGCTGAATCTCCTTTGAAACCTTTTCAGTCTGCTTCCAGTCCGCGATATCATATGCATAAACTTTTCTTTCATTCTCGCCATTTCCCAGCTGCGCGTATAGATCATCAGATACAATCAGGGCCCCGTTATAGCCGGTGAATTTCAAAAGAGGCGCTGGAACGGCTTGAGATTGAATGACATGAATCTTTTTTTGACTTTCTTCAAGCGTCCATTCACTTTTTTTAGCCGCGCTCATCCCTTTGTTGAAAAGAAAAACGGCTTGGCTTCCGGCAAGATCGATGGATTGTTTATGGCTTTCGATCACTTTATTATAGTCGGAAGCCTTTAATATGGTCAGCTTATTTGAAGTGCTAACATCGGTTTCGTTTTTTATACTCATGATCGTTTTTTCATAATGTATCTTTTCTTTGTTCAGTAAACGTTCGATCATTTGAATATCGTTTTGCTGATGAGAGCCGCCCGCTGGTGATTCATATTGAATGGCAGCCTCGGGTTTATCTTCTTCCATTTGCAGCAATAATGACCTTAATCCAACAAGTGTTCCGATTGCGGTGCACGCTACCGTTGAAACGATCGTTACAATAAAGAACATCCGGGCATTATCCCTCAACCGGTAAGCCAGATCAGAGAGCGTGATCAAATTTGTTTTTTTCCAATAAAATTGTTTTTTCTTCTTTGATAATTTGATGAGGAACACACTGAGTTGTGAAAACAATAAATAAGTGGCAATAATCACAGCTATCGTTACAGGAATCATTGCAGCTAGAACCATGATTCCCCTTACAAGCAATGCAGCCGTATATCCGCCGATCAGCAGCACAACGGCCAAAACAGTCAAAAATGGGGAAACTGCCGGGTCGGGCTTTGGCTTGGCGGTTCCTTTCAACAATGAAATAATGGAACTGTTTTTTAAAATCGCGGCTGTGAAAAAAGAAATAAACAAAAATAGAGCCATGAACGAAAAAAATGTAACCCCTATGGCCTTGAGAGGCCAATAAAACCCGAGGGAATAATCAATGTCCAGCAGCTTGGAACCGAGAGCTAAAATTCCCTGCGAGAGAACAAGTCCGGCCGCAATCCCGGAAATGGTCGAAGCAAATCCAATCAGCAGGTTTTCCAAAAACACAAGAAACTTTAATTGCATATTCGTCATGCCAAACATGCTCATAATTCCAAATTCTTTTTTGCGTGTTTTTAATAAAATGCCCATTGAATACAATATAAAAAAAAATGTAAATACATAGATGATAAACTGGGCAAAATACATTCCTGTCTGTGCTCCCGAACCCAGCGTTCCGCTTTTTTCCAAGTTGAGATTTGGATGAAAGGCGAGCATCGAATAAACGAAAAAGAGCATGACAGAGAAAGCGCTGCTTAGAAAATAGCCGGCATAAAGGCGTTTATTGCGCAACACATTATTGAACACCAGTTGGCGAAAGCTCATCTTTATTTCCTCCTATAGCCGATAAAACCGTCAAAATTCGATTAAAAAACGCTTGTTGATCCTCTTCTTTATAAATTTCGTTATACAGCGTACCGTCTTTAATAAAAATGATGCGGTCGCAATAACTGGCCGCCAATGGATCATGCGTCACCATCATCATGGTCACGCGGTCCTCCCTGTTGATCTTTTTTAAAATTTCCAGCACGTCTTTTGCCGATTTAGAGTCTAAATTCCCCGTGGGCTCATCTGCTAAAATTAATTTCGGTTGATGGATAATGGCACGGGCGATCGCTGTTCTTTGCGATTGTCCGCCCGATATTTCGTACGTGCGTTTGTTTAAAATATGCCCAATCCCGAGTTTTTTCGCGATCGCGACTGCACGTTCTTCCATTTCTTTCACATCCGTTCCCTCAAGCGTGAGGGGCAGCACAATGTTCTCGATGACAGTCAACGTTTTCAAAAGATTAAAGTCTTGAAATACAAATCCCAATTCTCTCCGGCGGAATAGCGCCAATTTCTTTTTGCTGAGGTTGCGGACGTTTTCTCCATTGATCAAAACATCACCGGAATCAGGCGTATCAATAGTCGAAATCACATTTAAAAATGTCGTTTTTCCGCTTCCGGAAGGACCCATGATTCCGACAAATTCACCTTCCTTAACCGTCAGGCCAATATTGGACAATGCCTGATAAGGAACCTTACCATTGTATACTTTTGAAAGATTTTTCACCTTTAAAATATCCACTATTAACACAATCCTTCTAATCAAATTTTAATCGTTAAACCGAACGCGCGGCTGCCGATTCTTTTATGAAAGGATCGCTCTGGAAGGATCTGAACGATCCTTCTCCAGAGCTACTGAACATCACGTCGTCTAAACATGGCAAACCCGATCACAAATATAATAAGAAATGAGATAAGCGAAATGCTTAAAAAGTAAGAGTACCCGGGAAGCTCATTTCCTCCAGTTCCGGGATTGAGTGTCAAAGAAGGAAGCGACCACAGATAATACTTTCCATAAGAGCTGTTTGAAATGACCATACCTGCAATCGATGCTGCCAGACCAACACCGACCGGAACTCCAAGACTGTGAAATCGAATGCTGAGCAGCATTTGCACAGCCAAAATCGGCAAACACGTTATCCAGCACAACAAAACACTGATTGCCAGCGAATGATAAGGGATCGTCCCGATATCAACAATTTTTCCGGCAACAACCATTCCTGCGAAAAAAAACAGCATCGATATACCGACCAATAAAATATGGACAATTGTTTTGGCAACATAAATATGAACGTATTTAATCGGAAGAACAAACAAGTGTTTCCAATTGTTTTCGGAATGTTCAATTCGTGCGAGCCAAACAGCCATTACAGCAATTGATAAAGGAAGCAGCAGCATCGCGTAAAAGACGACGACCTGTCCGAGCAGTTTATCCCAAGGGACTGCATCCCCCTGCAAAAAGACTTCTTTATAGCGTACAAAGTTGAAAGCACCGAAGATAACCATGATCAAAGGTGCAATGATCATCAGCAGCCATACGTATGAACGTTTAAGTTTTAACAGCTCCATCTGCATAACATGCGTAAACTTCATAATTATCATGTACCCCTTTCTATACATCCCTGCGGACAAACTCGCGGCATCCCGCCCATAAGCAAATGATGCCGACAATCAGGGACTGACAGATATACCACATCACATTTGTTCCTTCATTCAAGGTGATCGGCAGTGTCAAATACGGATAAACCCATGGAAGCCAATGTGTAAATGTAGACTGGACGAAAAAGATAGCTGCTACTGTGGCACAAATGGCTACACCAAGAGGAATTCCGGAATTTTTAAATCTGATGCTGAGCCAAAATTGGACTGCAAGGACTGCAAATGTTCCCAAAAGCGCAGCACCGATCGTTTTGACCAGATCATCAACCGGCACAGCGCCGGATAAATTCAACAGCATGGCGCTCGCAATCATTCCGATTCCTAAGATCACCGAGCTGATGATAATAAAAAAGAGAACAAGCGCCACTTTGACAAAATATAAATATCCCCGTTTAAACGGAAGAGAAAACATATACTTCCAGCTGTTGTTTGTGTTTTCGATTGAAACGACCATTCCGGACAGAATAGCGACAAGAATAGGCAAAATCAATAATGCCCACATCGATAAATGCTGTGCAATAAAAATCGTCCAAGGATCAGCCCCCGGTTTGACGACGCTATCGTAGCGCACAAAAAAGTTGGCGAGTTGGAGCAATACAATCAGCAAAGGAGCCAGGATGACCGGAAAAGCAATTCGGCTTTGTTTCAGCTTCATCAATTCTGCTCTCATTATGGTCCAAAACACTTACAGCGCCCCCTTTCCTCCGGTTAATTCAAGGAAGATCTCCTCCAGCGTCCGCACTTTCACAAACAGATGGGAAACTTTCAAGCCATTTTGAACCAGCAGGCTGTTAAGATCAGCCGGATCGTCTTCAAAATCCGGAATGCATAACACATCATGTCTTAAGTCAGCTTTTATTTGTTGTTCGCTGAGAAGTTCTTTCGCCTTTTTCGGATCATTTACTTTAATTTCTAAAACGGGCTTATTCTCATCTTGAAGTTTGGCTAATTTTCCGTGAAACTTTAATTTCCCCGTCTGAATAATGCCGACATGGGTCGCGACCATTTCAATTTCCGCCAGGTTATGACTGGAGATAATGACGGTAATGCCAAAATCCTCCGGCATCCTTTTGATCAGCTGACGAATCTCATGAATCCCGCTCGGATCAAGACCGTTCGTCGGTTCATCAAGGATCAGCAATTCTGGAGAACCGAGCAAAGCCAAGCCGATTCCCAAGCGCTGCTTCATTCCGAGTGAATACTGCTTCACCTGCTTATTGGCCGCTTCCTTAAGGCGGACAATGTCCAGCACTTCCTGAATGCGTTGATCTGATACGCCTAAAATTTTGCTGGACAGCTTCAGATTTTCGTACCCTGTCAAATTTCCATAGTAGGAAGGGGATTCCACCAGGGCCCCGACCTTGCTTAAAATAGCTAACCTATCCTTTGCAAAGGATTTTCCAAAGAGGCGGACCTCTCCTTCCGTCGGCTTCATTAAACCGAGCAGCATCCTGATCGTCGTCGTTTTGCCCGCGCCGTTCGGGCCCAGAAATCCAAATATTTGGCCTCTTTCAATTTCCAAATTAAGGTGATCGACTGAAACCTGCTCACCAAACTGTTTTGTCAATCCTTTTGTCTTAACCAATACTTCGTTGGAGTTCACGATTGATTTCCCCCTTTTTCTTTATTTCATCAATGATTTGAATAAATGCTGTCAATCTAAATAAATTCTTGTGATTCCCCCTTGGCAGTGAACTAAGTGTATTCATATAAGTAGTACACTTAATACAATAATGACACACAAAAGATTTGTCAACAATTTTTCCCAAAAAAAAGACCCCAATTAATGGGGCCTTTCGAATGACCTTTGCAGGATCATATTGTTTTGAAGGGTTTGCAGCTGAAGTCTTTTGCGGTAAATCTCTTCCCTTTGCTGTTCATTGGAAAACAATGAAAGCTTATTTAAATCATTTACGGCATCTTCAAGCTTCTGCTGCGCTTCGCTGTATTCTATCTCATTGTAATGTTCCTGCCTGCTTGCAGTTTCAAATTGAGATAACGCATATTCATAAGCGTCTTCGCTTCTTTGGATGTGTTCTCCGACGGATTGTCTTGTTGCCAAAGAAAACCCCTCCTTAATGGAAAAATCCATCGTGATTAGTTTGACCACTTCAGCCTTTATTCAATAAAGAAAATGATGGGGATTTGTTCAATTCGTATTTATTTGCTACAATTTTAGGATGTGCCATTTATTCTAAGGAGGTTCTTTAGATTTGCATCAGAACAACCCTTTTCCATACACGAACAGTGAAAAACGATACCATACATGGAATTATCATTTAAGGAAGCATTTCGGACATAAAGTCTTTAAGATAGCCCTTGACGGCGGGTTCGACTGTCCGAACAGGGACGGCACGGTCGCACATGGCGGATGCACATTTTGCAGTGCTGCAGGCAGCGGCGACTTTGCGGGAAACCGGGCTGATGACCTCATCACCCAATTTCATCAAATACGGGACAGAACGCACAAAAAATGGAAAGACGGCAAATATATGGCCTATTTTCAGGCGTTTACGAACACGCATGCCCCAGTCGACGTTCTTCGTGAAAAATACGAAACCGTGCTTGGCCTCGACGGTGTAGTCGGCCTTTCGATCGCCACACGGCCGGATTGCCTGCCGGATGATGTCGTCGAATATCTTGCAGAGCTGAATGAACGGACATACCTTTGGGTGGAGCTCGGGCTGCAAACCGTTCATGAACGGACGGCAGACTTGATCAACCGCGCCCATGATTTCCAATGCTATGTCGATGGCGTCAACAAACTGAGAAAACACGGAATACGCGTCTGCTCACATATTATTAACGGCCTTCCGCAGGAAGACTACGCTATGATGATGGAAACGGCTCAAGCGGTGGCAAACCTTGATGTACAAGGCATTAAAATTCATCTGCTGCACCTTTTAAAAGGAACGCCGATGGTGAAGCAATATGAAAAAGGCAAATTGACGTTTCTTTCCCAAGATGAATACGTCCAGCTTGTTTGCGACCAGCTGGAAATTCTGCCTCCGGAGATGATCATCCACAGAATCACAGGCGACGGACCGATTGAATTAATGGTCGGACCGATGTGGAGCGTCAACAAGTGGGAGGTATTGAACGCCATCAACGGTGAACTCGAAAAGCGCGGAAGCTACCAGGGAAAACGGTTTAACAAAACGAAAGAGGAAGCGATGTCATGACGCTGAAGAACATTTTGCCATACTCAAAAGAGCTGCTGAAATCAGCAGCCGGAGAAGGAGATATCGTCATTGACGCGACGATGGGAAACGGTCATGATACTTATTTTCTGGCTGAACTTGTCGGCGAAAGCGGACATGTTTATGCTTTTGACATCCAGGAATCCGCGTTGGAGAAGACCGCTGAAAGGCTTGGTCAAACATACGGGAAAAGGGTCACATTGTTTCAAAAAAGCCATGATGAGTTGATCTCCGCACTCCCGTCCGAGGCTTTTGGCCGGGTGGCGGCTGCCGTCTTTAACCTCGGCTATCTGCCGGGCGGAGACAAATCGGTCACAACGAAAAGCGAATCAACCATCTCAAGCATCAGACAGCTTTTAGAGGTTTTACAAGAAGGCGGGCTGATCGTTTTGGTCGTGTATCACGGCCATCCGGAAGGAAAGCGGGAAAAAAGCGATCTCCTTGATTTTTGCGCCTCCATTGACCAGGATGCGGCCCGCGTCCTCTGTTATCAATATTTAAATCAGCGAAATGATCCGCCGTTTATTATCGCGATTGAAAAAAAAGCTCAAATCAACCAATGATTTGGGCTTTCTGTTTGTTTTTATATTGCCGCATCTAGGAGCTTTTAATCCAGGGCATTTTTTGAATTTTACGATAGGCCCTGCCATTGATATAGAAGAAAAAGGATGTTTTGCCGCTCGCTTTGATCAGCCTTTTCGCCAGCCGACCGATCTCCTTTTGCCCCGCGACTTTGTCATCTGACAAATAAACACCTAAAAGACCTCTGTTGATCAAGCGGTGGAAGTTTTCATGCGGAATACCGCGCAGATGCTCATCGGCCATTTGGATGAAATGTTCAAGCCTCTCCATCATCTCTGAATGTGACGGATAATATGTGCAAAAGTTCAAATCCCCGCCGATTAAATCCTCCTCTTGATCAATTAAATAATCGAGAAGGATGTGCAGCCCTTGTATGTATGGAAAATAACTGTCGCGTATTTTTCCCGCCATCGCTTTTGTAAAATCGGAATGGACCGAATAAGAGACTAGGCAAAAGATGCCGAGCGTTGAGCCTGCACATGCCGAAAACTCGTACCACTCCATTTCAGGCAAAGCGGATTTATAATTGTTAAACCATGCTTCAAGCCGCGGAACGCGTTCATGCTCAACCACGTGCTTATGGACTTGCAGATCACAGTAATAGCTGCAAAGTTCGAGGAGATGATCTTTGATGACATCATAATTTTCAATCTCAATCAGCACATCCTGGCACGTTTTGACCAGATCGTGCAGATAGCCGCCGTCATCCTGGTCTTCTCGAAACCGATAATAGTTCTTCAGTTCGGCTCCGACCGTCAATGCGTCTTTCATCGACTGATGGAGCATTGTAAAGTCATCCGGATCAAGAGAGGTGCTGCGGTCGCATAAATTGTCCAGATAGTCGCTTATCGTTTGATAGGCGGTAATAAACCGAATGGACTTGCTGATTTGTCTGCCTGAAAGAAGCGCCATAATGCCGCCCCCTTCACAGTGAAAGGTTTTGTCTCTGATGCTGGCCAACGCCTGCAATTTCAGCTCTGGATTTTGAATATGTTCAGCTTTGGCCCGCCATTTGTCCAATTCCTGATGGACGAGCGGAAAAACCTCTCTGTAAACTTTCGCCATTAATCCAAATGGATGTTCCGGTACTGACAAAGAATGCACCTCCATTATGTGATATGTTGTTCAGCAAACGCTTTGGCCGCTTTAAAAACGTCCTCCCGTTCAGGCTCATTAAAGATTTCATGATACAAGCCCTCCCACTCCCTGTATGTCTTGTTGCGGGAAGCGAGCTGGTCAAACCATTTGAGCACCATTTTTTTGTCGACGAGCCAGTCAGTCCCCCCCTGCATGACAAGCAAAGGGATATTGAGAAAGGCGTCGGTCGGCTCCATCGCGCTTTGAATCGCTTTTAATATCTCCTGATACCATCTGACGGAAACTTTTGTGATATATAATGAATCATTGATATCCACTTCGATGACTTCTTTATTTCTCGTTGCTTTATCAGGCGTTATCCCGGATTCAAATCTGAGGGAAGGAGCCACAACATTAAGCCCTTTTGATATCACATCGAGAAATTTGTTCGGCTTCAATTGCAGCCCGAGACAAGGGGATGATAAAATGAGACCGGCAACATCGCTTTGGCGCTGTTTAAACCACTCGATCGCAATCAGACCGCCCATACTGTGCCCGAGAAGGAGTACCGGCACCTGAAAGGCTTTCGCCCGATCTATCCACTTGTCTACTTCATCAATATATTCTTGAAATGTGCGTATATGTCCTCTATCCCTCGTCGATGTTCCCTGGCCGGGGAGATCGCCCATGACGACATTGTATCCGGATGAACGCCACATCTCGGATAACCATTTATACCGGCCAGAATGCTCACAAGCACCGTGAACAATGACAATCGAGGCAACAGGTCTTTCCGCTTCCATGCACCACATGCTGGCCACCTCACGCTAGTTTTTAAAAACACTTGAAAGAAAGGATGAAACTGATGATCTACCCTTATCAAAACACCGAACCCGCTATTCATGAAACGGCCTTTATCGCCGACAATGCGTGCATCACCGGTGACGTCACCATCGGAGAGCAATCAAGCGTCTGGTTCTCCGCTGTTATCCGCGGCGATGTCGCACCGGTCCGGATTGGAAAAGGCGTAAATATTCAAGACCTTTCGTGCCTGCATCAAAGTCCAAACCGCCCCCTTTTGATCGAGGATGGTGTGACAGTCGGCCATCAGGTCACATTGCACAGCGCCGTTATACGAAAGCATGCCCTTATCGGAATGGGTTCGATTATTCTGGACGAAGCCGAGATCGGGGAAGGCGCCTTTATCGGCGCGGGCAGCCTTGTCCCGCCGGGAAAGAAGATTCCGCCGTTTCACCTTGCATTTGGCAGACCCGCAAAAGTCATTCGCCCGTTAACCGAAAGCGATCAGCAGGATATGGAAAGAATTCGCAACGAGTATGTTGAAAAAGGACAATACTACAAATCCCTGCAACAGAAAGATTAGCTTTGCTACAACTTTACCATTTTTTTAGGGATAAATTAAGCAAAAACCCTTCCGGCCGCGATCTGCGGCTTTTTTTTTCGCCACGGCAATCTTTACAATTTCTTATTATGTGCTAAACATTTGTTTTTTACAATAAATGAGAAGCAACCATTCATCTAAGGGGGTTATGACGCTGAATAAACTGATGCTTGGCATGTACAACTTTGAATGCCGGATTTTTCTCGGCATGAACAGCTTGTTCGAACAAAAAGCATTAAATCGCTTTTTTCGTTCCTCAACCCATTTAGGAGGAGCTTTATGCACCATTCTCGCTTCCCTGTCGCTCATCGTTTTCGGATCAGGAAGCATACGTCAAGCCGGAACCGCGAGCGCACTTGCGCTGTTAATCAGCCATCTGCAGGTCGTGCTCATCAAAAAGCTCTACCCGCGAAAACGTCCGTATATGACGCTGAAACAAGCACAGGTTTTGAAAGATCCGCTGAAGGATCATTCCTTTCCATCCGGACACACGACAGCCATATTTTCTGTTATAACACCGATAATCGTATTCTTTCCGATACTTGCACTTTTATTAATTCCTCTTGCCATCAGTGTCGGTCTTTCGAGAATTTATCTGGGCTTGCACTACCCGTCAGATGTGCTCGCCGGCATGCTGCTTGGCGTCTCTGTCGGCATTCTGTCATCCTTTCTCATGTAACCCGTCTTTTGTTTAAGAAATCATCATCAGGAGGGAAACAATGAAAATTGCGATTTTTACAGACACGTTTACACCGGATGTGAACGGCTGTGCCAAAACGTTAAAAAGGTATACGGACTACCTTAACAGCAAAGGAATCCCGTTTAAAGTATTTGCGCCGGAAAGCACGCATGAGACACCTTTCTCAAGCGATATCCGGCGGTTTACAAGCCTTCCGTTCTTCTTATACCCCGAATGCAGAATGGCCCTTCCAAATCTCGTCCAAATCAAAGCTGAACTTCGCACGTTCAATCCTGACCTCATTCATATCGCTACACCGTTCAACATCGGCCTTGCGGGGCTGAAGCTCGCAAAAAAATGGAACATCCCCGCTGTCGCATCATATCACACCGATTTTGACCAGTACCTTTCTTATTATGATCTGCAAATGTTTTCCAATCTCTTGTGGAAGTATATGCGCTGGTTTCATAAATCTTTTCATAAAATCTTCGTTCCCTCCAATGAAACGCTGATGCAGCTAAAAGCGAAACGGTTCAGAAACCTTTCAATTTGGAGACGGGGTGTGGACTGCTCGCGGTTTCATCCGTCTTTCAAATCCGAACAGGTCCGCGAGCGCTATGGCATAAAAGAAACATACATCCTGAGCTATGTCGGCAGGCTTGCCCCTGAAAAGGACTTGGAAACGCTGCTTAAGATCGCAAGACACCCTTCATTGAGAAAAGATGTTCACTGGCTGATCGCAGGCGACGGCCCATTAAAGAAGGAGCTTGAAAAACAGGCACCGGCCAACATGACGTTTGCCGGCTATGTGGAAGGAGAAGAGCTCTCCCGCATTTACGCCAGCTCAGACCTGTTTGTGTTTCCTTCCCCGACGGAAACCTTCGGAAATTCCGCTCTTGAAGCGCTCGCCTGCGGTACACCTGTCATCGGCGCAGACTCCGGCGGCCTGAAAGATTTTATTCAAAACGGAAAAAACGGATTTCTTGCAGAGCCAAAATGTCCGGAAGCCTTCACAGAAGCCATTATGCATGTCCTCGGGAACCCTTCTTTGAAAAAACGAATGGAACAGGAAGCAAGAAACTACGCTCTTGCCCAATCGTGGGAGGCTATTTTTGAGAGCCTCCTTGCGGAATGTGAAAGCGTGCTTGCCAAATCCATTGGAGACAGAACAGCATAATAAAAAAAAGGTTTTCGACGAATCGAAAACCTTTTTTTGCAGTTAAACAATGATGACTTCTTTCGGCTGATGGTTTAATTCTTCCGGGACATAGCGCTTTTCGACAAAAATGCTGTGCCAGATCATAAAGATAAGTACCGTCCAGATTTTACGGCTGTTGTCCGCTTTGTTGGCGCAGTGGTCTTCAAGGAGCTGAAGCACATAGTCTTTATGAATATATGCGTCTGTTTCGCTCTCTTTAATAATGCCCACGGCCCAGTCATGCATTTCGTTTTTCAACCAGTGGCGGATCGGCACAGGGAAGCCGAGCTTTTTGCGGTTCAGCACATGCTCGGGAACGATGCCTTCCGCCGCTTTTCGAAGCAGGTATTTTGTCGTGCCGTTCTTTGTTTTCAGCTCTTCCGGAATTTTTGAAGCCGCTTCAAAAACGACTTTGTCCAAAAATGGAACGCGGAGCTCCAGGGAATTGGCCATCGTCATTTTATCGGCTTTCAGCAAAATGTCCCCGCGCAGCCATGTGTGAATATCAACATACTGCATTTTATTGATTTCGCTGTAGGACTTGCTTTCTTCAAAATACGGCTTTGTCACGTCACAGTAAGAGAGGTTGCTGTCATACTGGCGAAGAAGTTTTGATTTCATACCTTCTTCAAAAATCTTCGCATTTCCGATATACCTTTTTTCAAGAGGGGTGCATCCTCTCATTAAAAAGCTTTTTCCTTTCATTCCCTCAGGCATCGCTTGGGCAACGCGGAGAAGCATTTTTTTCAAAGGCGACGGAATCCGTTCAAACGGTTTTAATGACAGCGGTTCGCGGTAAATGTTATATCCGCCGAACAGCTCATCCGCCCCTTCTCCGGAAAGGACGACCGTCACCTGTTTTTTCGCTTCCTTCGCTACAAAATACAAAGGAATCGCAGCAGGATCGGCAAGCGGATCATCCAAGTGCCAGACGATTTTAGGAAGCTCGTTCATGTATTCTTCAGGAGAAATGACGGCGCTGAAGTTTTCCAAGCCGAGCTTGTCCGCGGTTTCTTTCGCAACGTCCACTTCGCTGAAGCCTTCATGTTCAAACCCGACCGAGAATGTTTTCAAATTCGGATGAAACTGTTTGGCCACAGACACGATAAAGGAAGAGTCAATTCCGCCTGAAAGGAATGAACCGACAGGCACATCGCTTC
Source organism: Bacillus sp. HSf4 (assembly GCF_029537375.1). Lineage (NCBI taxonomy): Bacteria > Bacillati > Bacillota > Bacilli > Caryophanales > Bacillaceae > Bacillus > Bacillus sp. HSf4. Next base: position 3,224,406 of record NZ_CP120679.1, read on the forward strand.
TCATATGGACTTTGACAGAATCAAAAATCGCGTCCCTTACTTCCTGAACAAGCTTTTCTTCTTCCGTCTGCACCGGCTTAAATTGAACTTTCCAGTATGTTTTAAATTGAAGATCTTCTCCGGGACGAATCGTAAACTGCTGACCCGGTTCCACTTTTCGCACCTTTTTGTCAAGCGTTTCAGGCTCAGGCACGAATTGGAAAGATGTATATTGCTGAAGGCCTTTTTCGTTAAATTCCAGCTCAGCACCGACAGGCATCAGGCTTTTTCGTTCTGATGCAAAATAAACATGGCCGTCCGTTTTTGTAAAATAAAGCGGCTTAATGCCAAACGGGTCGCGTGCTCCGTATAAAAGCTGTTCTTGTTTATCCCAGATTAAAAAGGCGAACATTCCCCGCAGTTTTGATGCAGCCTCCTGTTTATAATGGCGGTAGGTCGCAAGCAAAACCTCGGTATCGGAATCGGTCTGAAATTGATAGCCTTTTGAAAGAAGCTCATCTTTCAATTCTATATAGTTATAGATTTCTCCGTTAAAAATAATCCAGTAGGAATCATCTTCATATGACAGAGGCTGTCCTCCGTTTTCAACATCGATGATGCTCAGCCTTCTAAATCCGAAGCCTACATGCTCATCATGATAGTACCCATCATCGTCGGGACCGCGGTGTACAATCAATTCATTCATTTGTTTAATCAGTTCTTCCTGGCCTGCCGTCTCGGATGATGGGCGATGATTGAATACCCCTACAAATCCACACATAGTATTGCCTCCGATTTTTTTAAATTTCATGCAGAGTAAGATCTGCTTCTTGATTAGACATGTATTTAAAGAAAAACGTTTCAAAAAACTTGAAAAACGAGCATATTGCCCTCATTGTTTTCAATAAAAAAACAAACATATGAAACCTGTTTTTCAAGTTTCAAAAGCGTCCCGTATCCGTCGCGAAAAAGAAAGCCGCTTGATTAAGCGGCTATGCGGTTGTTATTCTCCTAGCGCCTCTTTGCGAAGCTGATCTGCTTTATCCGTGCGCTCCCAAGGCAGATCAAGATCAAGGCGTCCAAAATGTCCGTATGCTGCCGTTTGTTTATAAATCGGACGGCGCAGGTCAAGCATCTTGATAATGCCGGCAGGTCTTAGATCAAAGTTTTTGCGAACCACTTCAATCAAAGTCTCTTCGCTCGCTTTTCCCGTACCGAATGTATCAATCGAAATCGATACCGGCTGAGCGACGCCGATCGCATAGGCAAGCTGAACCTCGCATGACTCGGCAAGTCCTGCTGCGACGATGTTTTTCGCTACATATCTGGCAGCATAAGCGGCAGATCTGTCAACTTTTGTCGCGTCTTTCCCGGAAAACGCGCCGCCTCCGTGGCGGGCATATCCGCCGTACGTGTCGACAATGATTTTCCGGCCGGTCAATCCGGCATCTCCCTGCGGACCGCCGATGACAAAACGTCCTGTTGGATTAATGAAATATTTCGTGTTTTCATCGATCAGTTCTTTTGGCACAACCGGATTAATGACATATTCTTTCAGGTTGCGCTGAATCTGCTCAAGCGTAATCTCCGGATGATGCTGTGTAGAAATCACGATTGTATCGATGCGAATCGGTTTATTGTTCTCATCATATTCAACGGTTACTTGAGTTTTTCCGTCCGGACGCAAGTATGGAAGGATTTCCTCTTTCCGAACTTCCGTCAACCGGCGGGACAATTTATGAGCAAGGGAAATCGGCAGAGGCATGAGTTCCTTTGTCTCGTTGCAGGCAAAGCCGAACATCAGGCCTTGGTCTCCGGCTCCGATCGCTTCAATTTCTGCGTCGCTCATGTCACCTTCACGCGCTTCAAGCGCCTGATCGACACCCATTGCAATGTCAGGAGACTGCTCGTCTATAGATGTTAATACTGCGCATGTTTCAGCATCAAAGCCGTATTTTGCGCGAGTGTATCCTATCTCTTTAATCGTTTCGCGTACTGTCTTCGGAATATCCACGTATGTGGATGTTGTAATTTCACCGCTTACCAGCACCAAACCGGTTGTTACAGATGTTTCGCATGCGACGCGTGCATTCGGATCTTTCTTTAAAATTTCGTCTAATATACTATCCGAAATCTGATCGCAAATTTTGTCCGGATGGCCCTCTGTAACTGACTCTGAAGTAAATAACCGACGATTTTTGCTCATGTTTATATTTCCTCCTGTATATGAAGATCAGCCGTGATCTTAATGATGATACGGAACCCGTCCCTTTTACATGATATGACGCACCGGGGCATCATGACCTCTCACTTTGAAAGAATTTCCATATTTCTTATTCTTAACGAGATCCTGAGCCGATATTCCCCTTTTGCAGGCGGCCTTTCCTGATCGGCTTCCCGGCTGCATCCCTTCACGTCCTGTGAAAAACGCCCAGTACCTTCGTCCTGCTTGATACTCGGCTAAAACCTTTCACGTCCTGTGAAAAACGCCCAGTACCTTCGTCCTGAAGGCATTTTTTTTAGCAGTTTTTGTATATGGATTTATGCAATAAAAAAACCTTTTCCTATTCTCTGAGGAAAGGGTCTGGTATTGCGTGCCTTTCACTCTTATCGCTCAAGGTATTCGACACCTTGCATCAGGTTAGCACCATAGTGTTCTCAGGAACTGTTTTACATCCTTTATATAGAGAGAAACCGGTTGCTGGGCTTCATCGGGCCTGTCCCTCCGCCAGCTCGGGATAAGAGTATCCGCTCAATGAAATATCTTATCTTAAAATGGCTTGTCATGTCAATATCGGTCAAGATAAATTTGGAACAACTCTTTGAAGAAAAAACCCGAACGAAATTGCAGAAAACAGTATAGACTATAAGAGTAAATGTGTTATACTATTTCTACATTAATGTTATACACATTAAAAAACACGCAAAGGAAGGTTTTTTATGAATTCTGTAGATTTGGCGACTGACTTGCAAACATTATTAACGGGTGATAACGTCCAGTTCAATTTATCCGTTCCGCATCTTGTTGAAAAAATCCTTCACCGCAAAGAGGGGGTCTTGACATCATCAGGAGCCGTACGGGCGACGACCGGTACATATACCGGCCGTTCTCCAAAAGACAAATTCATTGTTGAGGAGGAAAGCTCAAAGGAAAAGATTGACTGGGGCGCCGTAAACCAGCCGATTTCAGAGGCCGCTTTTGAAAGGCTTTACACAAAAGTCGTCAGCTATTTAAAGGAGCGCGACGAACTGTTTGTGTTTGAAGGATTTGCGGGTGCAGATGAAAAATACCGCCTTCCGATCACTGTCGTCAACGAGTTCGCCTGGCACAACCTGTTCGCGAGACAGCTGTTCATCAGGCCTGAAGATCATCATCAAAAGCCGGCTGAAGAGCCTTTTACGATCCTTTCCGCTCCTCATTTTAAAGCCGATCCGCTCCTTGACGGTACAAGATCGGAAACATTTATCATCGTCTCATTTGAGAAGCGCACCATATTAATCGGAGGAACCGAATATGCCGGAGAAATGAAAAAATCGATTTTTTCGATTATGAATTTTCTTCTGCCGGAACGAAACATTCTGCCGATGCACTGCTCTGCGAACGTCGGCGAGGAAGGGGGAACCGCTCTCTTCTTCGGTTTGTCAGGCACCGGAAAAACGACCCTTTCGGCAGATCCGAAGCGGAGGCTGATCGGCGATGACGAACACGGCTGGTCAAGTACAGGTGTATTTAATATTGAGGGCGGATGCTACGCAAAATGCATCCATTTAAGCGAAGAAAAAGAACCGCAGATTTATAGAGCGATCCGCTTCGGCTCCGTTCTTGAAAATGTCGTCGTTGACACTGAAACCGGGGAACCGGATTACTCTGACAGCTTTTATACGGAAAATACTAGAGCCGCTTACCCGATAGAGGCGATCGACAACATTGTCAAACCGAGCATCGCGGCACACCCGCAAACCATTGTATTTCTGACGGCGGATGCGTTCGGCGTGCTTCCTCCGATCAGCAAACTGACGAAAGAACAGGCGATGTATCATTTCTTGAGCGGATATACGAGCAAGCTTGCCGGAACAGAACGCGGCATCACCTCTCCTGAAGCGACTTTTTCAACCTGCTTCGGCTCGCCATTCCTCCCGCTCCCGGCCCATGTTTATGCAGAAATGCTGGGACGCAAAATTGATGAGCACGGCGTCAGCGTATTCCTCGTCAACACAGGCTGGACCGGCGGAGGCTACGGCGTCGGAGAGAGAATGAGCCTGGCTTATACGAGAGCAATGGTTCAAGCCGCAATTGAGGGTGAACTGGATCATGCAGACATGAGAACGGACCGGATTTTCGGTCTGCATACGCCGATACACGTTCCGGGTGTTCCCGATCAGGTGCTCGAACCGGCAAAAACTTGGGCGGATGAAAAAGCGTACGAAGAAAAAGCAATTCTTTTGGCAAACGAATTTAAAAAGAACTTTAAAAAGTTTTCTAATACCGGCGATATCGAAAAAGCCGGAGGTCCTCTGATCTAAAACCAATAAGCAGCAGCGCAAGATCTTGCGCTGCTGTTGTTTGAAAATAAAGACTTTTTTCATTTTTAACAAAAGAAAGTTTTCATATGATAATATGATAAAAACATTTGTATACTTCAGGAGGACATATCGATGAAATTTGGATTGCTGCCGAGAATTATCACGGCAATTGTTCTTGGTGTTATCGTTGGAAGCTTTGCTCCGCTTTGGTTTGTCAAAACCGCCGCAACGTTCAATGACATTTTCGGAAACTTTATCAAATTTGCCATTCCTTTTATTATTATTGCTTTTATCATTCCGGGCATTGGACAAATCGGACGCGGAGCTGGAAAAATTCTTGGCCTTACAGCCGGTATCGCCTATGCGTCAACCATTATCGCGGGGCTTTTGGCCTTTCTCGTCGGCTCAAACCTGCTGCCCGCCATCATTTCCGGACATCAGCTGCAGGAATTTAAAAATCCGGAAGAAGTGCTGCAAAGCGGATTTTTCACGATTGAAATGACGCCTTTCATGAGCGTGATGAGCGCGCTGATTTTCGCTTTCATCATGGGTATCGGAATCGCCTATCTGCCTGGCAAAACATTAAAAAACGCGTTTGATGAATTTCAAACGGTTATCGAAAAGCTGATCTCGTATATCATTATTCCTTTATTGCCCGTTCATATTTTCGGCATTTTCACAAATATGACGTACGGCGGCCAGGTACAGACCATCTTATCCGTGTTTGCAAAAGTGTTTGTGATGATTATTGTGCTGCACTTCGTCATTCTCTTGTTTCAATACACGACGGCAGGCCTTGCCAATGGCAGGAACCCGTTCGCACTGTTGAAAATCGTGGCGCCTGCTTATTTTACCGCGCTTGGCACACAGTCTTCAGCCGCAACCATTCCGGTGACGCTCAGACAAGTGAGAAAAACAGGCGCCAGCCAAAAAGTGGCCGATTTTGCGGTTCCGCTTCTCGCCAATATTCATTTGTCAGGCAGTACGATCACCCTGACAAGCTGCGCAATGGGCGTCTTGATTTTAAACGGGCAGACGCCGACCTTTTCAATGATGATGCCGTTCATCTTAATGCTTGGCATCACAATGGTCGCAGCGCCGGGCGCTCCGGGGGGAGCTGTCATGGCTGCAGCCGGGCTTTTACAGTCGATGCTCGGCTTTAATGAAACAAGCGTCTCCTTAATGATCGCCCTTTATCTCGCCCAGGACAGCTTGGGCACGGCGACGAATGTCACGGGGGACGGCGCTCTTACGATGATCATTCACAGACTGACTTTCAAAAAAGGTCTTGGAAATGAAGAAGATGTACCTGCATAACTGCAGAAAAGCCAAGGACGCATTCAGCGCCTTGGCTTTTTTAATTCGTTGAATTTAAGGAAACGAGTCTATATGTTAAATGTGTGCGTCCTTCTGACCATTCAAGGCGCTCCGCATGCGCCGTTCCAGTAATGTCGCCCTTCTTTGTCTTTCTGACTTCGATCGGTACGTGAAGAGGGTACACCCGATAGCCTTCTTTTTCCAGTGTAAACAAGTTTTCCTCGACCCTTGTTTCTTTTCCTTTTGTCACAATCATCGTATTAAATTCAACTGGCATTCCCACGCGAAAGCCCCCTCCTTTATCTTTTACTTTAGTTTATCATAACTTGTCCATCACCTGCTCTTCATCCACCGCGAGAGCTCTCTGACAATCCTTCTGTTTTCCCCCGGAGGGAAGTAATGGGTGAACGCATTGAAGTACCAGGTTTCAACCGATTTCCTTCTTTTCATCAATTCCTGTTCCAGGCGGCGCGCATGTTCAATCGAGACATTTTGATCGTTCACTCCGTGAATCAAAAGGATCGGCGCATCAATATGATCGAGCTTGTCAAACGGCGTCCGCCAGGCATATGCCTGCGCCGCTTTTTCCGGCGTCCCGCCGATGACCCGCTTCATCATCCTCCGCAAATCCTTACGTTCGCGATAGGTCATGACCATATCGCTCACACCGCCCCAGGAAACAAAAGAAGCGGCGGCTGATTTCATTTCTATGGCTGTTAAAATGCCCATAATTCCGCCGCGCGAAAACCCGAATATATGAACGCGTTGTTCTTTCACAAGCTCATGCTTCTGCAGCAGACGGAATGCCGCAAACGCATCTTCCCGGTCATCCCCGGCAAAATCCTCGTTCCCCTCACCGCCTTGATTGCCCCTGTAATAGGGAGCGAGAACGACAAAGCCTTGCGAGGCAAACTGCACGATCCGCCCGGGCCTGACCATACCGACATTTTTAATCCCGCCGCGCAAATACAAAAAACCGTCGTAGCGTCCGGGCGCTGCAGGTTCCGCAAGCAGTCCCTTGACTTTCAGTCCTTGTGAAAGGTATGTAACGGAAAACAGCCGCACTTGGCCGTTCGGTGATGGGAATCTTCTTTTTTCTATCCACATTTGGTCATGTCACCTCTATTTAATCCGCAGTTGTCCCTCACACCTGTTTTGCATTTAACATAAACTATTTTATGCCGAAAACAACCGAAATTAAAGGAGGGAAATCGGTTTGAAGCGTTTCTTTTTGACCATATTATCCTTCACCGTGATGCTCTTTATCCTCGCTTCCTGCAGCGGGCAGCAATCAGAAAAAGTCCGCCTGGCGGAAGTGACCCGTTCCGTTTTTTATACGCCTTTATATATCGCCATCTCCGAAGGCTTTTTTAAAGAAGAAGGCATCGATATCGAGCTGAAAACGACCTGGGGCGGAGATAAAACAATGACTGCCCTGTTGTCAAACGGCGCAGATATCGCGCTTGTCGGATCGGAAACATCCATCTATGTGAATGCACAGGGAGCAAGCGACCCTGTCATTAATTTTGCCCAGCTTACCCAGACGGACGGAACATTTCTTGTCTCCAGGCAAAAGGCGGATGATTTCAGCTGGGATCAGCTGAAAGGTAAAACGTTCCTCGGCCAGCGGAAAGGCGGCATGCCGCAGATGGCGGGAGAATACGCCTTAAAGCAAAAAGGCATCGATCCTAAGAAAGACCTTCATTTGATCCAAACGATCGACTTTGCCAACATCGCCAACAGCTTTGCTTCCGGAACGGGAGATTATGTTCAGCTTTTCGAACCTCAGGCCTCCATTTTTGAAAAAGAAGGCATCGGCCAAATTGTCGCCTCCTTCGGCAAAGAATCGGGCCGGATTCCCTACACGACTTTCATGGCAAAAGAAAGCTACTTAAAGAAGAATAAAGAAACAGCGGAAAAATTCACCCGGGCGATCTATAAAGCTCAAAAGTGGGTCAAGTCACATTCCTCAAAAGAAGCCGCGCTCAGCATTCAGGATTATTTTAAAGACACAGATCTGTCCATCATTGCATCCTCTATCGAACGATATAAAAAACAGGATTCTTTCGCACTCCATCCTGTTCTTGATGCAGAGGAATGGAATCAGCTGCAAACCATTATGGATGAAGCCGGAGAGCTGCCGAAACACATATCTCACCAAGAGCTGGTCAATACACAGATCGCCGAAAAGGTCACAAAAAATCAATAGGAGGTGGCCGCATGTCTTTTTTGCAAGTTCAGGATGTCACACATACTTATTTTTCTTTGCAAGAAAAAACCACCGCGCTGGAGAATGTCAGCATCAATGTTGAAAAAGGCGAGTTTGTCTCTTTTCTCGGTCCGAGCGGATGCGGCAAAACAACGCTGCTCTCGATCATCGCCGGCATCGTGGCGCCGACGGAAGGCCGTGTTTTATTTGAAGGGCAACAGCCTGATGAAAAAGACCGGCTGATCGGCTATATGCTTCAGCAGGATTATTTGTTCCCCTGGAAAACGATTGAAGAAAACGTCCTTATCGGCTTGCGCATCTCAAAAAAGCTCAGCCTTGAAACAAAACAGGCCGCTTTGGAGCTGTTGGAAAAGTTCGGACTTCATCAAGTGGAAAACAAGTATCCGAAAGAGCTTTCAGGGGGCATGAGACAAAGAGCCGCTCTCGCCCGCACACTCGCCGTCGATCCCGGAATCCTCCTGCTTGATGAACCCTTTTCAGCCCTTGATTATCAGACAAAGCTCAACCTTGAAGACCTGGTTTTCAACACGCTGCATACCTATCAAAAGACAGCCGTCCTTGTCACCCATGACATTGAAGAGGCGATCGCCATGAGCGATCGGATCCTGCTGTTTTCAAAGCAGCCGGGTACGGTTCATAAAACCTTTGCGATTCCCGAATCTTTACGAAAGCTGACACCGTTTGAAGCAAGGCAGGAACCGGAATTTCAGGCCATCTTTCAGGCCATATGGAAGGAGCTCAATCACCTTGAACAACACTGATTTCCTTCATCAACAGTTTTTAAAAAAGCAGCAGGCGGAAAAACGACGGGTCCGCTTTTACCAAATCGCGATATTTATCATCTTTTTCTCACTGTGGGAAACGGCAAGCCGCCTGGCATGGATCGATCCGCTCATCTTCAGCTCCCCTTCAGCCGTCTGGGGGCTTTTCCTTGAAAAAATGGGGGACGGTTCATTGCCTGGACATATCGGCGTCACGGTATTTGAAACCATTCTCGGCTTTCTTGCCGGCACCTTGCTCGGAATTTTCCTGGCCGCGCTCTTATGGTGGTTTCCAAGGCTCTCCAATATATTGGACCCCTATCTCGTCGTCTTAAATGCAATGCCAAAGGTTGCATTGGGCCCGATCCTCATCGTCGCCATCGGTCCCAGTCTCACAAGCATCATTGCGATGGGCGCCATCATCAGCGTCATTATCACGACAATCGTTGTCTACACTTCATTTCAGGAAATCGATGAAAATTATGTAAAGGTCATGAAAACGTTCGGCGCCAAAAAAAGTGAAATTTTCAAAGAAGTGATTCTTCCCGCTTCCATTCCGACGATGATTTCAACGCTGAAAGTAAACGTCGGACTGAGCTGGGTCGGTGTCATCGTCGGGGAATTTTTAGTATCAGCCCGAGGACTCGGCTATATGATCATTTACGGCTTTCAAGTTTTCAATTTCACCCTTGTCATGCTGAGCCTTCTCATCATCGCCGTGTTTGCAACGATCATGTATCAGTGCGTGGAGCTCTTGGAAAGGAAATGGATGAAGGGAAGAACTTGAAAAAAGGCCCTGCTTAACAGCGGGGCCTTTTCCTAGATCATCCCCTGCTTTTTCAGCTTTTCAAGGCTGATCGTCAGGACGGAATCTTTCATGATAAAACTATACTTTCTGTTTTTGGCCATGTCATCAGGCAGGTTCTTTAGCAAAACAGGGCCTTTCGTTTCATAGTATGTCTCCTGTTTTTCAATTTTTTCGATCTCGGCAAAATAAATATTTTTGACAATCACTTTTTCTCTGCCGAGAACTTTATATTGTCCGAGATATGTCAGCTTTCGTACATCCGCGCCTGTTTCTTCTTTCACTTCCCGCAGAGCCGCTTCTTCGGCGTTTTCGAAAGGCTCGACTTTGCCGCCCGGAAATTCGTAGCCCCTGTCCTGATGGTTTGTTAAAAGCCATTGATTTTGATAGCGGCAAATGACCCATACATGTTTGGGCTTCTGTGAAAAGGGATGCTTTTCAAATGAAAGCTGAACCGTATTGCGGTAGAAATCTTTAAATTCGTACATCATAATCCCTCAAATCCGTTTCCTTGCTTCTTCCACTCATCATATCATATATTGATTCGTTCGGTATGTTTTTTGTCGAGTTCCCGCCTTTTAATTAAAGCTAATCGATATGAGAGGGTACAAGGCGGACACACCGGGCGGCTCCCGTCTATAGGTTAATCAGCAGAATTCATGTCCGCCAGACCGTTTTCACTGATGAATGTTTTCGTTTCTTCCGTGCCGAGCCGATAGAGCATTGAATATATGTCCTTCCGCAGTTCATCCAGTTTGTCATTGGAGCTGTCATAATGGTACTCGACAGCAGGTACATGGGATCGGAAAAAGTTGACCCAATCCTCGGAATGCATCTGATCAAAATACTCTCTCAAAATGATAATGTCATCGTCTGTTGCCTTGATTTCAAACTCCCACGGGGAAGCGTCAGAGCTTTGTGAAATCATTCCATCTTGAACCGAAACAAAGTATGTCCTCTTTTCCAAAGCCAATCATCCTTTTTCGTGTTAGTATGGCCAGTTGTTTTAAAATGTTACAGCTTTCCCCGCAGTTTTTCCTTAATGATTTCAAGAATATCCACCACCACCTGCGGAACCGGGATTCCCAGTGAATGGGCGGTGCTGATGATTTGAAACGCCTCATATAAAATATAAAACATGATTGAAAAATCACGGATCGAATTATCGGTTTGCAGCAGCTGGTCAAAAAAGTGGGCAACAGATATGAGAAAAATCGTGACTAACTTTTTCGCCAGCCTTGTAAACAGCCCGTTGATTGTAAATTGATCTTTCACACATTCATTCAAGCTTTTGCTTACAAATTCAATTCCCATTAACGTGATTAAAATGAAGAAAAAATATTCGATCGCGCCAAACAAAAATCCGACGGCCGATAAGCTGACCGATAGCGAAAAGATGCCTATGCCTAAGTCCTTAAACATGCGCTTCAACATCCTTTCAAAAAAGACTTTTCATAGCTTATCCTATGAAAAAAAGCTTTGAAAGGCTTGGATGAATTGTTTGACAATTTTCAAAAGAGGCTGTAAAAAGAACGAATAACACAAAAAAAGCCGGGCATCAGCCCGGCCTTTCCGTATCATCCTAAATAAGCTTTCAGCATCCAGTTGTGCTTTTCTATCGATTGGTGGATCGCCAAAAACATATCGCCCGTCGTTTCATCATTGACTTCCTCAGCAAGCTCGATTCCGCTTTTCAGCTCGTCAGCCACCGTTGAAAAATCATCGTAAATGTTCTGCACCATTTGCTCGGCCGTCTCGCTGCCGTCCGCTTCTTTAATGGATGACAGCTCGAGGCATTCCTTCATCGTGCCCACGGGCGAGCCTTGCATGGCGAGCAGGCGTTCAGCCAAATCGTCGATATACTGTGCAGATTCCGTATAAAGCTCTTCAAATTTTTCATGCAAAGTAAAGAAATCTTTGCCTTTCACATACCAATGATAATTATGTAGCTTCACATACAGCACGGTCCAGTTAGCGACTTGTTTGTTAACCGTTGTTTTCAACTTTTCTGACATCTTGATCTTCCTCCTTTGTTTACTTTTTCTTTACCCGTTTAGGTTGTGCAGGAAACATTTCTTTTACTCTTGCTCATGATTTTCTTTCTCCCATATGGTAAACTGTTGGAAAAAGCATGCGGAGGTTGCATATGATCCTGTTCTGGATTATAGTAGGTGTTTTGATTACAGGCGCCGTGCTGGCAGTGTCGCTTGTCACTACGTCAAAAGCGTACGATTACAGGCATCAGGTCGATCCCCTGCCGAATCAGGAAGAAAAACAGACCCATCAATGATGATGGGTTTCCTCTTTTTCATCATCTCCCTGATGTTCATCCCCAGGCGAGCCGACTGTCATGTCGGCTACGGGCATCGTATGCTGATTTTTGGCCGTGACATGGACTTGGATTTTATAATGTCCGTCATCCGGAAACGATTTCTCGATGCTGTAGACTCCTTTTCCTTCATGCTTTGCTTTTTGAAGCTGGCTCTCTTCCTTGCTCCCCGCCTTCCAAGATTCAAATTCCACCTCATCTGCATCTGCCACCGGCTCGTCCCCGTAAAGCACGGTCGCCTTGATGACAGCCTTTTCATTTTTGGCGACTTGTTCAGGCGCCGAGAGCTTGGCTGTCAGCACTTTGGGATTTTCATCCGATGCCGCAGGCTTTTCCGTTTGGCCGCAGGCGGTGAGGCCAATTGCTAAAAACAAGAGAACAATCCATTTTCCCCAACGCATCCTATCACCCTTTTTGTCATGTTATGTACTACATAAACAAGTGTAGCAAAGTTCAGGGATTAATGGCATTATTTTCTTTGTGAACAAAAAATGAAAAACCGGCGCCATACTCTTGGCGCCGGCTGCTTATGTTTTTAGCCAAATACTTTTAATAAATCTTCTTTGTTTTGCGAAAGCCAAAAGCGCATCATGCGTTTCGCACCTTCAAGATCATGAAGCTTTGCCTGCCCGCACTGCTTTTCATTTGCGGCCGGAATCTCAGTCACTTCTACGGCTTCCTTAAACGTGTCCTCAAGCAAATCGACGATTTCTTCCACTTTCGGCTCACCGCTTACGACAAGGTAATAACCTGTCTGGCATCCCATCGGCGACACGTCAATAATATCAAAATGATCGTATTTTTCAGCATATGTGCGGATCGTAAATGCGAGCAAATGCTCAAGTGTATGAATTGTATCAGGCTTCATCGCCTGTTTGTTCGGCTGGCAAAAACGGATATCAAACTTGTTGACAACGCCGTCCGTCCCAACTTTGTGAACGCCGCAATGTCTGACATAAGGCGCTTTTACCGCATCATGATCCAGTTCGAAACTTTCAACTGAAGGCATATTCCTCTCTCCCTTCCATCGGTCTTTTTGTATTATATCATACTTTACCGGTCAGTTTTCAGGTGAATGCTTTTCCTTTTTGTGCGTGTTTTGCTTATATTATAATAGAGACAAAACAAAAAGGTGCTGAAACACATGAAATCACTATTCCTCTTGATTATCCGGCTCTATCAGAAATGGATATCGCCCGTTCTCCCGCCTTCCTGCCGATTTTATCCGACCTGCTCCAACTACGGCCGTGAAGCGATCGAAAAACATGGAGCGCTCAAAGGAGGCTGGCTTACCGTCAGGCGGATTCTAAAATGCCATCCTTTTCATCCCGGCGGCATTGATCCCGTGCCTGATAAAAAGCAAAAGGATTAATTCACTTCTTCATAGCCGTTGACAACAAGGTCAAGCTTTCCTGTTTCCGGATCGATAACAAGCCCGTGCACAGGAACATCTGCCGGTGTCAGCGGATGGTTTCGGATGACTTTCACACTGTCTCTGACGCTGTCTTCCACAGAGTGAAAGCTTTTCAGCCATTGCTCAAAATCAACACCGGAATATTCAAGCGTTTCGATCCGTTCTTTTGGAATTCCGCGTTCCACCACTTTTTCCAAAAAGCTCTCAGCTTTCAGCTTGCTCATTCCGCAGTCGTGATGGCCGATTACACATACTTCATCAGCGTTCAGCTCATAGACGGCGACAAGAATGCTTCGCATGATGCTTCCAAATGGATGGGCCACAAGCGCGCCGGCGCTTTTGACGATCTTCACATCCCCGTTCCGCATGTTCATGGCATGCGGCAGAAGTTCGACAAGCCTTGTATCCATACAGGAGAGGATGACCATTCTTTTATCGGGAAATTTGCTTGTTTCATATTTCTTGTAGTCTTGCCGTTCTACAAACTGCTGGTTAAATTGCAGAATATTATCCAAAAGTTTCATGATCCGATTCCTTTCTCTTCACTTTTTTAATTTTAAATATAACATATGTCTTTTCTTTTTTTCACCATTTGCCCACGATGAAATTCGTAATAATTACGTTTTATAAGAAAGGTTGCTTCGGATACCTCCACTTTCCAACACGATTTGACGAAGATTACCTCTTTTCAAATCGGAACTATTACGATACAATGATACAGGATTTATTAAATCGGAACGATTTCAGTTTTGATGTTGAGAGGAGAAATACGATGAAAAAAGCATTCGGATTAGCATCTGCATTTATTCTTGCTGCCGGATTAACCGCAGGCTGCTCAAGCAATGGAGCTTCCGGCGACCAAAAAGAAGACAACGGAAAATTGGACATTTATACAACGATATATCCGCTTGAGGATTTCACTAAAAAAATCGGCGGTGAATATGTGAACGTCAAGAGCGTTTACCCTCCTAACGTAGAGGCCCATACTTATGAGCCAAGCTCAAAAACAATGGCGGAAATTTCCGACTCCGATGCCTTTATTTATTCCGGCGTCGGTGTTGAAGGCTTCGCAGACAAAGCCGTCAATACGTTAAAGGGAAGCGACGTGAAAATCGTCAAAGCCGGGGAAGGCATTGATCTCCTGACGCATGAAGAAGAACATGGACATGAAGAAGAACACGGGCATGAAGAACATGGACATGGACATGATGAGGAGCACGAACATGCCGATGACGGACACGACCATGGAGATCATGACCCGCACGTCTGGCTCGACCCTGTACTTGCTGAAAAATTAGCGGAAAACATTAAGAATGAGCTTGTTCAACTCGATCCCGATCATCAAAAAACATTTACAAAAAACTACGAATCTCTAAAAAAAGATTTAGAACAGCTTGATCAGGAGTTTAAACAAACTGTCGACAAGGCTGACAAAAAAGAGATCCTCGTGTCTCATGCCGCATACGGCTACTGGGAAAAACGCTATGGGATTGAACAGATGAGCGTGCTCGGCCTTTCACCGACAGAGGAGCCTTCCCAAAAAGAACTTGAAAATATCGTCAAAACCGCGAAAGAACACAATATAAAATATGTTATTTTTGAAAACAATGTAAGCAGCAAAATCTCAGAGATCATTAAAAAAGAGATCGGAGCTGAGAGCCTGACGATGAAAAACCTCGAATCCGTTACAAAAGAGGATATCGAAAAAGGCGAAGATTACATCAGCATCATGAAAGAGAACTTGACGGTTTTGAAAAAGGCATTGTCAAATCAATAACAGCTTACACGCGCATGCATGTCATGCGCGTTTTTTATTGCATAAAAAAAGACCGGATGCTCCGGTCTTTTAATCCATATTGAACCTTTTCTTAAACTGTTCGACCCTTCCGCCTTTTTCGTTGAATTTTTGTCTGCCCGTGTAAAATGGATGGGTATCTGAGCTGACTTCAACTTTAATCACCGGATATGTTTTGCCGTCTTCCCACTCCGCCGTTTCAGTAGACGTTCTTGTTGAACGGCTCAAAAAACGGTATCCGCTGTTTACATCCTGAAAAATCACTTGATATGTTTTGGGATGAATATTTGGTTTCATTGACTATTCCTCCTTTTAAAGCGTAATAATTACGTTTTATTATAAACCTTCCGCTTCTTCATGTCAAAATCATACGATTGATATGACAAATTTTAAACATCCTGACAATTTTGCTGACAGACAGGAAGAATAATCTAAAAAAGGAGGTAAACAATAAAAGGAAACTGGTGTGAATGAAAGGTGGCTTTCCGGATGAATGATTTAATGTTTGCAAGAAGCCTTTTCGGAACAACGATGGGATTCCACATCATTTTTGCCTCGCTTGGCGTCGGAATTCCTTTAATGATTCTTTTGGCTGAGCTGATTTATCAAAAAACAAACGATCCCCACTATGCGATTATGGCAAAAAGATGGACAAAGGCCCAAGCCGTTTTGCTGGGGGTTGCGATCCCGACCGGAACCATTGCAGGAACACAGCTGGCGCTTCTTTGGCCGGGCTTTATGGAAGTGATCGGAAAAGTGATGTCCCTGCCTTTTCAAATTGAAATATACGCGTTTTTTATCGAGGCATTATTCATGTCAATTTATGTATACGCGGCAGACCGTCTGTCGCCTATGATGCGAATCACAGCCGTAGTCTTTATCGTGATTGGCGCCGCCGCTTCTGCCATTTTAATCACCAATGTCCACGCTTTTCAGGGAACGCCTGAAGGCTTCAAAATTGTAAACGGGGAAATTACCGATGTGCAGCCGTGGACGGCCTTTTTTAATAAAAGCTTTGCAGTAACGGCTGCTCATGTCGTTGTTTCTGCTTTTATGACAGGCGCTTTTATCATTGCGACAATCGCCGCATATAAAATGCTCCGTAATCGCGGGAACGAAAAAGTGTATATCCTGCACAGAAAAGCGCTTCTTCTCGGACTGCTCGTCGGAGGCGTGTTTTCTCTTATCACTGCCATAAGCGGACATGAATCCGCACAATACCTGCACCGTTATCAGCCTGAAAAGCTGGCGGGTGCGGAAGGGTTATTTGAAACCCAGTCGCATGCGCCCTTGGCAATCGGCGGTATAACCGATGAAGCCACACAATCGATCAAGTGGGCGATTGAAATCCCATGGGCTCTGAGCTTTTTGGCAGGTAACCGGTTTGATACCGTCGTCAAAGGTTTGAATGAATTTCCCAGAGATGAGTGGCCTCCGCTGTTCATCCATACGCTGTTTAACGGAATGGTATTAATCGGAGGGCTCTTGATCGTCTATGCTGCCTGCGGCTTTTTATGGAGAAAAGTGTTGAAAAAGGACCATTTTCCGCGCTGGATGCTCGTCTTTTTCACGACGGCAGGACCGCTCAGCCTGCTTGCGATCGAATTCGGCTGGGTGTTTGCCTGTACCGGAAGACAGCCGTGGGTGATCTATCACATGCAGAAAACGTCTGAAGTCGTGACCTCATCAGGGTCAATCGGGATTTTATTTCTTTTGTTTTTTATCGTTTATATCATTTTGGGGGCAGCGGTGGTGTTTGTTTTACAGTATTATTTTAAACGCCATCCTGTCGAAGAAGATCTCAAGGAAGCATAAACATTACGCCATAACAGAAGGGAAGTCATATGATGCAATTGGATGGGACAACAGATGCACTGCTGGCCATTTCGATCGTCTGGGGTTTCATATTCATCTACGCCGTCATGGCGTCCATGGATTTTGGAGCCGGTTTTTGGTCGATGATTTATATGAACAAAAAACAGCTGAAAGCAACGAATATTGCAAACCGCTACCTTTCTCCGACATGGGAAGTGACAAATGTCTTTATCGTCGGAATCGTCGTGGCTCTCTTCAGCTTTTTTCCCGGCGGAACTTATGTGTTGGGAACGGTGCTTTTGATTCCCGGCAGCATCATTTTGCTGCTGCTGGCAATTCGAAGCGGCTTTTTGGTTTTTTCTCACGCTGCGAAAGGGTATGAAAAAGCGTTGACATATGTTTCAGGCATCAGCGGCTTTATTATTCCCGCCGTCTTAATTCTCGTTCTTCCCGTGACTCACGGAGATTTCGTCTACCAGCAAAACGGCGCTTACCAATTGGCTTTCGCTCATTTATTGTTGAGCCCGCACGCCTACTCATTTATGGGATTTGCCATTTTCAGCACCTTGTTTTTGTCATCCTTATTGCTGGCCGATTTTTCAAACGTTGCCGGGGAAAGAGATGCTTATCAGGTTTACCGTCGGAACGCTCTGATATCCGGACCGCTCGCTTTGATCATGTCTTTTTTCATTATGATGACGATGAGAACCGAAGCAAACTGGCTTTTCACAAGAATGATGAACGGCCTTCCTTGGCTGGTCCTTTCTTTTCTCTTGTTTCTGATCGCGTTTGCAGCACTGTTTTTACCCAACACCTACAATAAAGACCGGCTTGGAAAACCGCGCCTTGCCGTCATCGCTATTACCCTGCAGTATTTTACGGCAAGCTATGTGTACGGGCGCTCCCATCTGCCATACATGATCTATCCCGATGTGACGATTCAATCCGGCTTTACCGCCCCGGAAACATTCAGGGCGCTGTTTATTTCATACATTATCGGTTTTATTATTCTGTTTCCCGGCTTTTATTACTTCTGGAAATTATTCATGAAAGACAGGCGGTACATTAAACAGCACGAGTAAGTATGAACCTGAGGCAGGTGGATAAGCTAAAGGTGTACTACATTTTTAGGGGGGCTCAAAGTCCGTATGGAACAAAAAATACTGTGTGAAGTCAGCAACTGCACATACTGGGATCAAGGAAACAAATGTACGGCCGACGCCATCTATGTCGTCAGCCATGCCGAGGGCGAGAAAGCCTCAAAAAGCGAGGAAACAGATTGCAAAACATTTAAACCTGAACACCATTAAACCGAAAGGAATGAAGGAGGGCAAGGTTATGAATAAAGAGTCGCTGCTTGAGGCTTTTTATCAAGAAATCCAGGGAGCCGATGAAACATCTTTTCAAAAGGCGGCCCGCTCCTTCATGAACTTATGGGACTATGAATACGGCGGCCTTGACGATTTGCCGGAAGATGCGGATCGGCTGATCGGACAGACCGAGCATTGAGCAAAGCAAAAGAGCTGTCTTTAAAGACGGCTCTTTTGTTGTTAAAAAACCGGCTGATCGTTAGCCGGCCCAAACGAGAAGGGGATAATGTGTACATGTTCAATATACAATTTAGCAGGCTTGCAAACAAATCCCGAAAATCGATCATTCAATGGCTAAAAACCGTTTTTTATCGCTTAAAGACATCCATTTTTGATGAATGTCTTCTCAAAACATTTTCATCCACCTCAAACCCCATTCCCGGTCGTTTCGGAACTTTTATCCAGCCGTTCTCAATCTCAATTTCCGGTTTGACAATATCCTCTTCCCAATACCGTGAAGATGAGGAAATATCACCGGGAATTAAAAATTGCGGAAGGGAGCTGAGCGCAATATTATGCGCCCTGGAAATACCTGTTTCAAACATGCCGCCGCACCAGACCGGCATATGATGCTCTTTGCAAAGATCGTGGATCTTCAGCGCTTCCGTCAGACCGCCGACCCGTGAAGGCTTGATATTGATGATTTTACAGCTGCCGAGTTCGATCGCCTTTCTCGCATCATCGGCAGACCTGATGCTTTCGTCAAGGCAAACCGAAGTTTTAATATGCTTTTGAAGATGGCGATGGTCGACGATATCATCATCTGCCAGCGGCTGTTCGATCATCATCAGTTTGAATTGATCAAGCTCCTTGATGCGGCTGATATCTTTCAGGTGATAGGACGAATTTGCGTCGGCCATCAGCGGAACTCTCGGAAAATGCTTGCGGATTTCTTTTAAAAGCTCTACATCCTGTCCGGGCTGAATTTTTAATTTTATTCTTTGATATCCTTCTTTTACATATTGGGCCATTTCCTGAAGCATATCCTCAAGTGGAGCAAGTCCGACGACAACACCGGCAGCCACTTCTGCTTTGACTCCGCCCAGGGCTTCACTTAAAGATACACCCTTTTTTTGGGCGTAAATGTCCCAACATGCTGCCTCAAGTCCCGCCTTTGCCATTCGGTTGCCTTTAAACCCCCTTAAGCTTTCGGGAACTTCTGAAGGATGTGAGAAGGATTCGCGCAGCACGACAGGGATAAAAAAACTTTTTAGCATGTGGTAGCAGGTCTCAGTCGTTTCTTCTGTATACCAGGGCGATGAGAAAGCGGAGACTTCGCCCCAGCCTGTCACACCGCTTTCGTCTTTAGCCTCTATAATGATGAATTTGCGCTCTTGAATGGTCTCCAAGCTTGATTTAAAAGGTTTTTTCAAGCGCATGCCGAGGTGGTACAATGTCAGCTGTCTGATTTGAATCATGGCGATCTCCTTCTACAATTTATGTCTCATCAATTTATTTGAAGCATTGCGCGGCAATCGGTCGATAAAATGAAAAGCCTTCGGCACTTTATATGAAGCGAGTCTCTCCTTGCAAAAACGGAGCAGTTCCTGTTCATCGACAGGCTCATTCACGACGAGGTAAGCGTGAGGAACTTTCCCCCATGTCTCGTCATCGGCTCCTCTGACCCCTGCTTCCAAAACGGAAGGATGTGCAAGAAGAACCGCTTCAACTTCGGCGGGGTAAATATTTTCCCCTCCTGAAATGATTAAGTCCGAACGTCTGTCGAGAACATATAAAAATCCGTCATCGTCAAGATACCCGATGTCGCCAGTTTTAAACCAGCCTTCCTTGAAAGATGCTTCATTTGCCGCTTCATTTTTTAAATAGCCTTTCATCACAGTCGGGCCTTTGACGATGATATCCCCGTGTTCCCCCGCCCGGCATTGTGCACCGTTTTTTTCGATTCTGATGCTTGAAGCAAACAACGGTTTTCCTGCTGAGCCAAGCTTCAAGATGCTGTATTCGGGAGCGAGCGTCGCGATTTGCGAACACGTTTCCGTCATTCCGTACGATTGAACGACAGGCATCTGTTTGCTTTTGCATTCTTCAAGCAAAGCAAACGGTGCAGGCCCTCCTCCCAGCAAAAGGCATCTCAGCGATTCCGGACAGCTTTCTACACAGGCTGCAAGGCGGGAAAGCATCGTCTGAACGACCGATATGATCGTCACCCGATGCTGGTTAATCGAATGCAGAACATCTTCTGCGGCAAATTTTTGATGAAGCACAACAGTCATTCCATAGATCACAGATTTAAATAAAGCCGATAATCCGCTGATGTGAAACAGCGGCAAAGCGATCAGCCAGCGGTCATTCTCCGAGAGTCCGAGATTCAAGGCTGATGAAACGGCGCTGAAATAATGGTTGGCGAATGTTTGCATCACACCTTTCGGCCGTCCTGTCGTACCCGATGTGTACATGATGGTGGCCGGATCGTCCAAACGAATCTCCGCTGCTGTTAAAAGGGGACCGGCCTGTATGCTTTGTAGTTCATCAATGTCAACTGTGCGGAAAGAAGCATTCTCCTTGTGCTCTTTTGCAAAAGGCTGTTCCGTAATCAAAAGCTTTGCCTCGGAATGTTCGAGCTGATACATTCTTTCCGCTTTTGACAGCTTCGTATTCAGCAAAACGATTCGGGTGCCGAGAAAAATACAGGCGTGAAGGGCGATGACCATTTCAATCCGGTTTGTCAGCAGCATCGCGGCTGTATCCCCTTTTCCGATTGAACAGCTTTTGAGCTGAGCAGCCATTTTTGCCGCTTCTTGATGCAATTCCATAAAGGTGAGCTGCCGGTTGCCCTGAATGACAGCCAGCCTGTCGGGTGAGAGTTCTGCGCGCTGTTTAAGCCAATTCGGCTGGTCCATTAGCATATCATCATCTCCAAGACGTATTTCTGGTGGATAAAAGAAAACAGCTCAGTCGCACTAAGCTGTTTCTTCAATGTTCTGTTTTTACGGAAAGCGCGGGAACTGCCCAAAGTCTGGACGGCGTTTTTCTTTAAACGCATCGCGGCCTTCTTTTGCTTCATCTGTTGTGTAGTAGAGGAGTGTGGCATCTCCGGCAAATTGCTGAATGCCCGCCAGTCCGTCGGTGTCTGCGTTGAACGCAGCTTTAAGAAATCTGAGTGCCGTCGGGCTTTTCTCAAGCATTTCTTCACACCATTTGATCGTTTCCTCTTCAAGCTTCTCAAGCGGAACAACCGTATTGACCAGACCCATTTCCTTTGCTTCCTGAGCATTGTATTGACGGCACAGATACCAGATTTCACGGGCTTTTTTATGGCCGACGATGCGCGCCAAATAGCCTGAACCGTATCCGGCGTCAAAGCTGCCTACTTTCGGGCCTGTTTGTCCGAAAATGGCGTTGTCCGCGGCAATTGTCAAGTCGCATACGATGTGAAGCACGTGGCCGCCGCCGATCGCATAGCCTGAGACCATCGCAACGACGGGCTTCGGTATCACACGGATCAAACGCTGCAGATCAAGCACGTTCAAACGCGGGATTTCGTCTTCTCCGACATAACCTCCATGGCCTCTGACCTTTTGGTCTCCGCCTGAACAGAACGCCTTATCTCCCGCACCGGCAAGGACGATCACACCGATGTCAGCATCATCCCTTGCATAAGCAAATGCATCGATCAGCTCTGAAACGGTCTTCGGTCGAAATGCGTTATGTACTTCAGGCCTGTTGATCGTGATTTTTGCAATACCGTTATATGTTTCATATAAAATATCTTCGTATTGACGTTCGCTTTTCCATTCTACAGTCATGGAACACGACCTCCTCATAAAATAAATTCACTTACCATTTTACCAAAAAAACCGGGCTCTTCCACATGAATCGCATGGCCTGCCCGCTCACAAACGATGAGGCGGCTGTTTGGGATGCGCCGCTCCATCTCCTGATTGATCGCGACAAACTTTTGATCAAGGCCGCCGGCGATGAGCAGAACCGGAAAATCGAGTTCGCCGAGCCTTTCCCACCAGGAAGGCTGTGCCCCGGTTCCCATGCCGATTAAGCTGCCGGCAATCCCGAGCGGATTGTTGTTCAGCCGCTCTATACGGATTTTGTTCCTTTTGGAAAAATCTAATGACCGCTGGGAAGCAAACAGCGGAATCCTTTCCCAGTATGTCACAAAAGACTCGATTCCTTCATCGATCACCCTCCGGCTGAGCCGGCCGTCCTGTTCCCTTCGTTTCTCTCTTTCAGACGCTGTCTGCAGTCCAGGCGAGCTGCTTTCCAATACCAAACCTGCGACGCGGTCGGGATGGATCATTGAAAAGGATAACGCAAGCCTTCCACCCATTGAATAGCCGATCAAAAAAACTTGCTTCAACCCCAGTCGATCAAAGATTTCCTCAAGATCAGCGACTTGCTTTTCCGTTGTGTAGCGGCTTGCCTCTCTAGGTGAATCGGTTTTGCCGTGCCCGAGCAAATCGATCTTGATGAGCCTGATGCCTCGCATATAATTGTCGATTTCATCCCATGTTTTCACACTGCCGGTAAAGCCGTGCAGAAAAACCGCTGTTTTTTCCTCAGGCAGGCCGCTGTCTTCTATTTCATAACAGACACCGTCATGTAATGTCAATTTCAAAACGGCCACTCTTCTTTCATTTGATCAAGAGCCGCATCCAGCATCCGGCGATGATGCGGCACGCGGTCATCACGCTTTGTTTTCACCTCAATAATGTCGAGCCCTGGGCGGTCGACGGCTGACAAGTAGGCGTCTTTAAAATGGGCGGGAGACTCGGGACAATGATAGCGTCCCCCATACAGCCTGGCGGCATGCTCAAATTCAAGTCCTGTCGGCGTTCCGAACAATTGCTCGAAATAGGTCTCTTCTGCAGACTGGGGCAGAAATGAGAAAATCCCTCCTCCGTCATTATTGACGAGGACGACAGTCAGCGGTATGCCGAGCGTTTTCGTGACCAAGAGGCCGTTCAAATCGTGATAAAAAGACAAATCTCCGATGATGAGTGTCACCGGCTCTTTTGTAGCGGCATATATGCCGAGTGCGGTCGATACCACTCCGTCGATTCCATTGGCCCCCCTGTTGGCAAAAATCGAAAAAGACCGGTCCTGGTTTTCGAAAAACGTATCAACATCGCGAATCGGCATGCTGTTGCCGACAAACAAAGAACTGTTTTCCGGAATGTAATGCTGAAGATGTCGGTAAACATTTCCTTCAAATGTAAGATCCTCAGCTTCAAGATTTCTTAAGTGATGGCGGAACCGTCTGTTGGCGAACTGCCATTGCTCAAGCCAGCCGCCCGGCCTTTCTTCGGAAACCGAAGCCTCTACAAAAGCGGCAAATTCCCGTTCCTCAGCCTGTACCATATGCGCGCCTTGCTGTGTCGGATCGCGCCAGCCGCCATCAGGATCAACGACAATTTGCACGATTTCGGGATTTTGCTTTAAAAGCTGAAACAGCGGCTTTGAAACCGGCATCGGCCCGAAGCGGATGACAAGCTTTGGCCTGAGAGTCCCTTTCATTCCTTCGTCTTTTAAAAGCGAGTCGTACGCATCGATGACCGTCTCCTTCGAATAGCTGCCGTTCCTTAAGTTTGAAAGCGGATCGGCCAAAATCGGATATCCCAAAGCCTTTGAAAGGGAAAGAATATGCGGGATGGCTTCGGCATGTGGAAGCTCTCCGCAAACAATCACGCCTTTTTCAGTCCCGCTGATGAATTCGCTTAGCGCTTTGAGCTCGTGTTGGTCAGCTGAGGCACGCCCGCTTACAGCAGATACGTGACGGCTGCCTTTCGCTCTTGTGAACGGTTCATCATCGAGATTCGGCATCAACGGCTCTCTCAAAGGAAAATTAATGTGCACCGGCCCAAACGGCGCTTTCACCGCTTCAGCGGCGGCGCGCCCTGCCAATGAACGAATATATGCCAGCATATCGGGATGGATATCAGGCAGAGCCGAGTCTGTGAAATATTTAACAAAGTTGCCGAATAAGAATTGCTGATCAATCGCTTGGGGCGCTCCTACTTCGCGCAGCTCATGCGGCCGATCAGCCGTTAAGACGATAAGCGGGACTCTTGCGTAATGAGCTTCAACAACCGCCGGGTAAAAATTCGCCGCTGCCGTCCCGGATGTGCAGATCAAAGCGACGGGTTTCCGTTTCGCCTTTGCCATTCCCAGAGCGAAAAACCCGGCTGACCGTTCATCAACATGAACATGGACGTTGATGTCCGGATGAGCGGCCGCCAAAATCGCGAGCGGTGTCGATCTTGACCCCGGACAGACGACCGCTTCTGTCACGCCTGCTAATGAAAGCTCATCGATAAAGTTTCCTATATATTTTGTAATCGGATTTTCAGTCAACGAATTTCGCCTCCAAGAGCAGACAGCATCGGCTTCAGTTTCATCTGCGTTTCTTCATATTCCAGTGCGGCATCGGAATCGGCGACAATCCCGCAGCCTGCAAAAAGCCTGGCTTCTTTCGATTCAATCAAACCTGATCGTATCGCAACCGCAAACTCACCATTGCCTCCCATATCAACCCATCCGGCTGGAGCGGCGTACCATCCCCGTGACATCGGTTCAATTTCCCTGATGACCTCAACCGCTTTTTGCTGCGGCGCTCCTCCGAGAGCCGGTGTGGGATGGAGCTGTCTGATCAGATCAAACAAGGATGCTTCCTCATTCATTTTGCCGACAACAGGCGTGTATAAGTGCTGTACATTTTTAGTTTTGTATAATCCGGGCTTGGCCGGTTTTTTGACATTGGTGCAGTTTGATAAAAATGCTTTGTAGATCATGTTAACGACAATGTCGTGTTCAATTAAATTTTTCTCATCATTCAACAGCTCAAGACCGATCCTTCGGTCTTCCTCTTCGCTTTCGCCTCTTCTGGTCGATCCCGCAAGGCAGGTGGACAGCACTTTGTCGGCCTCTTTTTTAATCAGCCGTTCAGGCGTCGCCCCGACAAAACTTTTGCCGTTTTCCTCAATGGCGAAAATATAGCTGGTTTGCTGTTCAGACATCAGATTGGTCAGAACTTGATCAAGCTGAACAGGCCGGTCAAATGTCAAGACAATGTCTCTTGCCAGTACGACCTTGTCATAATTTCCTTTTTTAATGTCCTCTGTCGCCTGATTTACCGCTCCGAGCCATTCTTGAAGGTGAAGCTCTTTCTTTCCTTTACACAAAGGCTGCCGTTTCTCAGCAACCTTAAGAACTTTTTGATTGAAGAGCTGTGAAACGGCGTTTTTGGCACAGTCAAGGACAGACTGGATATCTTCTTCTGGATATTTCCATTTATTAATAGTTAGGAATGTTTCCTCTCCGGTTTGCGTCAGCATGACGGAAGGGATAAAAAAAGCGCCTTCCCCGTAGCCGTTCCAATGTCGTTCCCGTTTTTCCAGGGGATCGAAAGAAAAACCGCCGAACAAAAGCGGTCCTACTGCCGTTTGATTTCGTCTTTCACCCTCATGGAAATGATACGATGTCTCTTTTAAGCGCTCCCATTTTTCATGAATATCCCGAAAGCGGCCGGCATCCTTTCGGTCGGTGGAAATCGTGATTTCTTTTCCCCAGCCGACAAGCGTCAAGCCTCCGTCGGGGTCAGACCACAAAAACCGTTTACCGGCATACTTCTCTTCTCCATTTTTAAAAAAGGAAAGGGCATTGATGTCTTCTATTTTACTGGAATAACTTATTAAAACAGCATGGTTGACTTTTTTGACTGCATTTATTGCTTCAGGCGCTTCCCGCAGGAACGTGCGCTGCACTGCTGTCACCATGATACATTCCTCCAACATGCGTAAAATGCTTTTATAACCATACACCTGTGTACGATGTGTGTCAACAAAACGACACTTTCTGAAACAGATGCCCTTACTATTATAAACGTTATCGTCCGTTTGAAAAAGACGAGGCGTTTTTTATTTTTTGCAGATGACCCGAACGCTTTTTTCAACCCATTATATTGACACCTTTTTTAACTTTTTCTAAACTTAGTATGGAAGTGTACGTATTAAAACTAAAGGAGTCAAACTTTATGCAGCATCAATCACTTTCAGGGAGTGTTTCTGAAATAAAGCCAGAAAAATGGCGCGTATGGTGGATGTTAACAAGACCGCATACACTGACAGCCGCGTTTGTCCCTGTCACACTCGGGACGGTGATGTCTCTAGAAGCAGGGCGGATTGATATATGGCTGTTTTTAGCTATGCTTTTCGCCTCCATATTAATTCAAATCGGAACGAATTTGTTTAATGAATATTTCGATTATGTCCGCGGGCTCGATAATGAAAAATCGGTCGGCATCGGGGGCGCCATCGTCCGCTACGGAATGAAGCCGAAAACGGTATTATATCTGGCCTACGGCCTTTTTCTGGCAGCCGTTTTGCTCGGGGTCTATATATGTGTTTCTTCAAGCTGGTGGCTGGCGCTCATCGGATTGATTTGCATGGCCGTCGGCTATCTTTATACAGGCGGTCCGCTGCCGATCTCATATACACCGTTCGGCGAAATCATGTCAGGCCTCTTTATGGGTATGGGCATCATCCTCATTTCCTACTATATCCAGACAGGCGGACTCACTTGGAGCGTGTTTCTGATTTCACTGCCGATTACGATTTTGGTCGGAGGAATCAACCTGTCCAACAATATTCGCGATTTGGTCGGTGATAAGGAAAACGGAAGAAAAACGCTGCCGATTTTGGCGGGAAGAAAAAATGCCGTACAGATTTTAAGCTGGGTATTCATTGTTTCTTATTTATTAATCGGACTGTACATCGTGTTCGGGATCATTTCGTTCTGGAGCTGTCTCGTTCTGTTAAGCCTGCCAAAGCCGATCAAAGCGATTAAGGAATTCAAGGTGAAAGAAAAACCGGCCGATTTGATGGTCGCCATGAAATCAACAGCGCAGACAAACACATTTTTTGGCCTTCTGCTGGCACTCGCCCTGGCCATTGAATATCTTTTCTAAAAAGAGCCTTTTATAGGCTTTTTTTTTTGCTTTTTTTACAATGAAAGTTCTGTTTAAATTCGCTCATACTAAAAAGGCAGCACTTTTTAGAAATGAGGCGATATACGTGCTAACCAAAGGACAATTGGAAAGATTGAAAAATGAACTTGAAGCCGGAAAAGAACAGATTATCACCCGGTTTAAAGACAGCGACCATTTTGGCATGGATGACGCATATCCTTACAATTCAACCGGAGAGCTGTCCGCTTACGACAATCACCCCGGTGATGAGGGAACAGAGCTGTATGAACGGGGAAAAGACCTGGCCCTTTATGAACATGAAAGGGAGCATTTGCACGATATCGAGCACGCGCTGGAACTGATCGAAAAAGGGGAATACGGCCGCTGTGAAGTGTGCGGAAAGGATATTCCTTATGAAAGGCTGAACGTGCTGCCTACGGCGACAACGTGCAGCGAACATTCCTCAACAGTCTCTGTCTCAAAAGACCGTCCGATTGAAGAAGAGGTGCTGAATCCTCCGTTCGGCCATTTTGAACTTGATGAAGAGGATGAAAATGTCGCATACGATTCAGAAGACGCCTATCAGGAGGTCGAACGTTACGGAAACTCCGATACTCCGCAGGATTTGGCTGTTCCGCCGCTGTCCTACGGCCAAATGTACATGGAATATGAAGAGCCTGTCGGAAATGTCGAAGATTATGAAAACTATGCCGCAACAGATATTACAGGAAAAGAAATCACCGTCTATCCGACAAAAGAACATGAACAGTATGAAGATCTCCTTGATGAAGAAGGGATCATGACCTCATTCGGAGACCTTCCTCCAGCGGAAAAAGAGCCGTATACAGAGGATGACTAAGCCCCGGATCTTTGGGGCTTAGCATTTTGCATTAGCGGTGATGCGGTTTAATGCCCCAAATCTCTCCGGCGTATTCCTTTATCGTGCGATCGCTTGAGAAATAGCCGGCATGGGCGATATTCGTCACGGCTTTTTCAGCCCAGAGCCTTTCTTTCCGGTAATCGCTCTGGATGTTTTCCTGCGCTTCAATATAGGAAGCAAAATCCTTTAAAACAAAATATTCATCATGATAAGCAAGCAGGGAATCGTAGATTTCTTCAAACTCGTCTCTCTCCCCTTCAAAAAATCCGTTGATGAGCTGATCAGCGGCCTGCCTGATTCTTGCATCGTGCTGATAGTATTCCCGCGGCCGGTATCCGCCCTTTTCACCGTAGCCGAGCACTTCATCCGCCTTTAAACCAAACGTATAAATACAATCAGAACCCACCCGTTCCAGTATTTCAATATTGGCGCCATCATGCGTGCCGATTGTCAGGGCCCCGTTAATCATGAATTTCATGTTCCCTGTTCCCGAAGCTTCTTTGCTTGCCGCTGAGATTTGTTCGCTGACGTCTGAGGCAGGAAAAATCCGCTCAGCTAATGAGACCCGGTAATTTTCTAAGAAGATGACCCTCAATGACTGTCTGACTTCAGGATCATGATTGACTTTATCGGCGACAGAATGAATCAGCTTAATGATCTTTTTGGCGTAATGATAAGCAGGCGACGCTTTCGCCCCGAAAATAAACGTTTGCGGGTATATGGAAAAGCTTGAATCATCCTTCAGCCTGTTGTAAAGATACATGATATGAAGCACATTCAAAAGCTGCCGTTTATAGGCATGCAGCCGCTTGACCTGAACATCGAAGATGCTGTCCGGATGAACGGCAAATCCCGTCGCATTTTTAATGAGTCTTGCGAGAATCTGTTTTCGTTCCCTTTTCACTTTTTGAAACGCCTCAATAAAAGCGGTGTCATGGGCAAACGGCAAAAGATTATGCAGGCTTTCAGGATGTTTGATCCACCGGTCTCCTATCGCTTCGGTTATGAGATCCGACAGCTGCGGATTTGCTTTTAAAAGCCACCTTCTGTGTGAAATGCCATTTGTTTTATTGTTGAATTTATATGGAAAAACATGATAAAAACCGTTCATCTCACGCTCTTTTAAGATCGCGGTATGAATGTTGGCCACACCGTTTACACTATAGCTTCCGACAATCGCGAGATGCGCCATTTTCACTTCTCCGTGGGCGATAATGGCCAGCTTTTCGATCCGCTCCCAGTCTCCCGGGTATTTTTCCCAAAGCCAGCTGCAAAAGCGTTCATTGATCTCCTCAATGATCATAAAAATCCTCGGGAGAAGCGGTTTAAATAAATCAATCCGCCACTTTTCAAGCGCCTCGGCCAGCGTCGTATGGTTCGTATATGAAATCGTATGTACCGTTACATGCCAAGCTTCTTCCCAGGTCATGCGTTCTTCATCCAGCAAAATTCTCATCAGCTCCGGTACAGCTAAAGCGGGGTGTGTGTCATTAATGTGGATCGAGACTTTTTTGTGGAGGCCGCATAGCGACCGATGGTTTTTTTTATAGCTTTTCACAATGCTTTGCAGACTGGCAGACACTAAAAAATACTGCTGTTTCAGCCGGAGCATTTTTCCCTCATCATGTGTGTCATCCGGATATAAACATTCCGTTATGGCTTCTGTTTCCCGCTTGTACTTCAAGATGTTTGTTTCCTGATGAAGAGTGCAAGGCTCGGCGTTCCACAGCCTGAGCGTGTTGACCGTCTTTGTCTCATAGCCGATGACGGGAATATCATGGGGCACGGCGGTTATCACTTTAGCATTTTCATTCCAAAAACGCAGACGGCCGCCTTCCTCTGTCATCTTGACCTCACCGCCGAAATAAACGCAGACCGCTTGATCGGCATTGCGGATTTCCCAGACATACCCGTGCTTTAGCCACTGCTCCGGAAGCTCGACCTGATGACCGTCAACGATTTTTTGTTCAAAGAAGCCGTGCTTGTAGCGAATGCCCATTCCGTGCCCGGGAAGGTCCAGCGATGCCAGCGAATCCAGAAAGCAGGCCGCAAGACGGCCCAAACCTCCGTTACCGAGCCCCGCGTCCATTTCGGTCTCTTCGATCTCATCAAGGGAAATGCCCAGATCGGAAAGCCCTCTTTCAACAACACCGCGGACGCCGAGGTTAAGCAGATTTTGGCCGAGCAGACGGCCCAGCAGAAATTCAATCGATAAGTAGTATGTTTGCTTGTTTTGATTGGTACGGCTCTTTTCATTCGTCCCGATCCAATCAGAACTGATGTATTCCCTGACCATCATGCTCAGCGTCTGGTACTGATCGAGCTTTGACGAATCGCGGAAGCTTTTCCCGCACAACCTTTCAACCCGCTTTAAAAAGCATTGTTTAAAGCTGTCTTTGCACGTGAACATGACGCATCCCCCTTTATCACCCGGTCGAATATCCGCTGATACCGCCGGGCTGATTCGGCCCAGCTCACATCCTGGGTCATCCCTTTTTGAACGATACCGTTCCACACGCCTTTTTGCCGATAAAAGAAAAGCGCCCGTTTGATCGTGTGCTTCATATCATGTGCATTAAAATGGGCAAACGTAAACCCGTTTCCTTCTCCGGTTTTCTCCTGGAAGGCCGAAACGGTGTCATTAAGGCCGCCTGTTTCCCTGACGATCGGAACCGCTCC
Source organism: Bacillus sp. HSf4 (assembly GCF_029537375.1). Lineage (NCBI taxonomy): Bacteria > Bacillati > Bacillota > Bacilli > Caryophanales > Bacillaceae > Bacillus > Bacillus sp. HSf4. Next base: position 3,255,242 of record NZ_CP120679.1, read on the forward strand.
ATATTTGAGGGCGATCAGCTGCCCCAGTCCGCAAGGTTCGAATTTCGAAGGCATTAAAAACAGATCGCTCCCGGCATAAATCTTGCGGCTCCGCTGTTCGCTGAAGCCGATGTGCGCCCTGCACTGCTCCGGATAAGCATACTCCATATAACGGAAATAGTTTTCAAATTCCGTTTCTCCCGATCCTAAAACGATCAGCTGCATCTCTTCCTCTTCAAACAGTTCATGCAAAACCCTTTTGATCAAATCAATGCCTTTTTGCTTCGTGAGCCTTGTGACCATGCCGACAACCGGAATGTCCTCCCTTTCAGGGAGACCCATCATCTGCTGTAACACGGCTTTGTTTTTCCGTTTACCTGCGCGATTTTCCGCGTCATAATGATAATCGATGTCCGGATCGTACAATGGATCATAAACGGATTCATCAATTCCATTTAAAATGCCTGTGAGGACATGCCGCCTTTCGGAGAGGACGCCTTCAAGCCGCTCGCCGTAATAAGGTGTGAGGATTTCATCGCGATATGTCGGACTGACCGTTGTCACTTGATCCGCCGCAATAATCCCCCCTTTCATGTAATTGACATTCCCATAAAACTCAAGCGTTTCTGGGGTAAAATGGGGAAAATCAAGGCCGAGCAGATCGCTGACGGCCTCCTTCGGAAAAATTCCTTGAAATTGGAGATTATGAATTGTAAAAACGGTTTTCATGTTTTGATAAAAAGGCCTTTTTCCGTAGTCTTCTTTTAATAAATAATTGATCATGGCCGCATGCCAATCATGGGTATGAATTACATCAACAGCCATATCAAGCGTGTACAAAGCTTCTAAAACGGCTCGCGAAAAAAAGGCGAACCGCTCCCCGTCATCATCATGACCGTAAAGTGTATCCCGCTTAAAGTAATATTCATTGTCTATAAAATAATAAGACACGCCGTCATGCTCCAAAACTTCGATGCCGCAATACTGCCTGCGCCAGCCGACGGAAACCTCGCACTCGGCGATTTTGGCCATCCTTTTTCTGAAGCCTTCGGCAATCAAACTGTATTTGGGCATGATCACGGCCGTCTCAATCCCTAAAAGGGAAAGCTCCTTCGGCAGCGCTCCGGCTACATCGGCGAGCCCCCCGGATTTCACAAACGGCGCACACTTTGACACAGCGGATATGATCTTCAAGAGTTCATCAGCGCTCCTTGCACAGCTCCTTTTTTCAAAACGAACGGAAGGTCCAAAGTCCCCGACATTTCGATACGCTGGCCGATTTTGACGTCTTTGTCACAGATGACATTTTCTAAGCGGCAACCTTCGCCAATCTGTGTTTTTTGCATAATGATGCTGTTTTTAATTTTTGTTCCTTTGCCGACATAAACCCCCCGGAACAGGATGGAATTCTCGACTTCCCCTTCAATAACACAGCCGTCTGCAATGATCGATTGCTTCACACTGCCGGTTTTCGAATACTTCACTGGAGGTTCATTTTTCATTTTTGTAAAAACGGGGCGATCCATATGAAAAACCTGCCGCCAACACGCGGGATCAATCAGTTTCAGGCTGTGCAACAAATAGTTGTCCGGCGTATCGATAACAGCGGTATATCCCGAATGCTCATACCGGCTGACTGAAAGTGATTCCCGCTCTTTATTGACAGCTTCTGCAAACGAGTTCAGCCCTGTTTCCCGATGGCCCTCAATCAATTCTTTCAATCGTTTTTTGGCGATGACATACATATCAAGAGGCTTTCCCTCCTGGCAAATTTCAGTCAGATCACAGCCGGATTCCAGATGCCTTTTCAATACATGTTCAAAAGGAATTTGACAGACTGTATAGCTGTTTGTGATGACGGCAAATTGCTGGCTGCTTCTTTCTAAATAATCGAGATGCTCGAAAAACATCGGAAACGAGCCAAGCCCGGCCTTATCGTCATGGGGAAGTGAAGAAGGCAGAAAAAACAAACCGTCTTTTTTTCGGTGCAGATCCCACTCTTTCCCAGATCCCAAATGATCCATCAACGAACGGTACGGAGGCTTTGAAAATACCGCAACACTCCGAATTCCGGAATTGACCATGGATGAAAGGATAAAATCGATCAGCCGGTATCTCCCGGCAAACGGGACGGCTCCGATGGAACGGCAGGCCGTTAAATCCTGAAGAGACTGCTGGTTAAAAGCGGTGTCAATCATTCCCAGTATTTGTTTATTCATTGGCATCATCCGCCTCTCCCAGTTGATTAGACAACTTTATGATTTTCTATATAGTCCTCGGTGATAAGCCAGAACCCCGCCACTTTTACAGCTTGCGCGAAAACCGTCAGGAATCCTCACCCCTGCCGGAACAATCGCATTTTTTATTTCAACATGGTCTCCGATTTCCGCGTCATGCATAATGACCGAATGTTCCACTTTGGAATGCCGGCCGATCTTGACCCCTTGAAAAATAACCGAGCGGCGGACTGCTCCATAAACGGCGCAGCCTTCACTGATGAGCGATTCTTTGACATCCGCCTGATCGGCGATAAACTGGGGCGGAAGGTTGGGCGCAACCGAGTAAATGCGCCAGTTCCGTTCAAACAAATCGAGCGCAGGATTGTCTCCAAGCAGATCCATGTTGGCCTGCCACAAACTCTCGACCGTCCCGACATCCTTCCAGTAGCCTTGAAACGGATAAGCGCTCAGCTTCTTTTCTTCCTGAAGCAGGGCGGGAATGATATCCTTGCCGAAATCATGGCTTGAATCAGGATTGATCTCATCTTTTTCCAACGCTTCTTCAAGCACACTCCATTTAAAAATATAGACGCCCATCGAAGCCAAATTGCTTTTCGGATATTTCGGCTTTTCCTCAAAAGATGTGATATCCAGCCGGTCGTTTGTGTGAAGAATGCCGAAACGTCCGGCCTCAGCCCAATTGACCTCAATGACAGCAATGCTGGCATCCGCCTCTTTTTCAATATGGTACTCAAGCATCTTTCCGTAATCCATTTTGTAGATGTGATCCCCGGATAAGATCAATACATGGTCAGGCTGGCGCTCTTTTAAAAAGTGGCGGTTTTCGTATATGGCGCTCGCCGTCCCTTTATACCACTTGACTTCAGATGCTTCGGCATAAGGGGATAAAATGGCGACTCCGCCGTTATTCCGGTTCAGATCCCATGTTTCGCCTATACCGATATATGAGTTCAATAAAAGCGGCTGATATTGAGTCAGGACACCGACATGATGAATGCCGGAATTTGCACAGTTGCTGAGGGCAAAATCGATGATTCTGTATTTCCCGCCAAATGGAACGGCAGGTTTTGCCACATGCTTAGTCAAATCGCTCAGCCTGCTTCCTTTGCCGCCCGCCAAAAGCATGGCCACACACCGTTCTTTCATCTCTTTTTCCCCCTCTCTTTTTGACCGCCCTGAGAATCGAGATCCCAAGCGGAGGGACAGTCATGCTGATACAGTATGGCTTGCCGTGCAGGCCGTTTTTTTGTGCCTGAAGAGCCCTTCTGTTGATTTGATGTGAACCGCCGTAGGCTTGATGATCACTGTTTAAAATTTCAACGTACTCCGTTTGAAAAGGGACGCCGATCCGATATCCGTGGTAGGCGGCGGGTGTAAAATTGCAAACGGCAATCAGCGCTTCATTCGGCTTTTTTCCGTAGCGGATAAAAGAGACCACCGATTGTTCGGCATTATGGACATCAATCCATTCAAAACCTTCCGGACGATGATCATTTTCATAAAGAACCCTGCTTTTTTTATAGATGTGAAAAGCATCTTTGGCGAAGTTCCTCGCCTTTTGATGCATGTCAAAGCCGTCTAAAAACCAATCAAGCTGTCCATCATCCTTCCATTCATCAAATTGGGCGAACTCACCGCCCATAAAGAGAAGCTTTTTTCCGGGGTGGGCAATGAAAAATCCGATCAGCAGGCGGTATTGAGCGAACTTTTGCCAATAATCGCCCGGCATTTTATGAAGCAAAGACCTTTTACCGTAAACCACTTCATCATGGGAAAACGGCAGGATGTAATTTTCAGAGTAGGCGTACATTAAGGAGAAAGAAACAAGATGATGCAGATGCTTTCTTTGTTCTGGAGAAGCTTCCATATAGGTTAAAATGTCATTCATCCAACCCATATTCCACTTATAGTTGAATCCGAGACCGCCTTCATATGTCGGATGCGTTACCTTCGGCCAGTCTGTGGAATCCTCAGCCATCATCAAAAAGTGCGGATCTTTGGCAAAAACCTGTTCATTCAAGGTTTGGATCAATTCGATCGCATAGCGGTTGGCTTCAGGCTGAGGGCGGTTTGGCCAATATAGGAGGTTTGCAACAGCATCGACTCGAAAACCATCTATATGATACATCTCGATCCAATACAACGCATTGGATATTAAAAAACTGTGAACTTCCCGCTTTCCGAGGTCAAAATTCGCGGTCCCCCATTCCCGGTTTTCCCTGTCATGCTCATGGATATATTCATATAGAGGCAGACCGTCGAATAAATACAAGCCGTGCTCATCCTTGCAGAAATGGCCGGGGACCCAATCGAGAATGACGCCGATGTCATGCTGATGGGCTTGATCGATAAAATACATGAGATCATGCGGTTTTCCATATCTGCTCGTCGGACTGTAATATCCCGTTGTCTGATAACCCCATGAACGGTCCAAAGGGTGTTCCGTCAGCGGCATCAGCTCAATATGCGTAAATCCATGCTCTTTCACATAAGGGATGATCATGTCGCTCATTTCCCGATACGTAAAAAAGCTCCCATCGGCTTTCTTTTTCCACGAACCAAAGTGAAGTTCATAGATGGAAACCGGTTTTTCATAAACTGGTTTCCGCCTTTTCTTCTTCCGCCATTGATGATCATTCCATGCGAACTCCGGAAATCGGTAAGTAACAGATGCGGTCTTCGGTCTGACTTCAGAAAGAAATGCGTAAGGATCGCATTTCAGCTTTGATTCATTTGCCGCCGTGATGATTTCATATTTGTAAAGCTCCCCTTCTTCAAGCCCGGGTATAAACAATTCCCATACTCCTTGCCGGTTCACCCTTTCCATTCGATGCGCCAAACCGACCCAGTCGTTAAACGTCCCCACGATTCGGACTTCTTTGGCATGAGGAGCCCAAACGCAGAACCTGAAGCCCTTTTGGCCGTCCTGCTCTGCCTGATGAGCGCCAAACAGCCTGTAGCCTTCGAAAAGACGGCCTTCATGAAACAGGTGCATTTCAAATTCTGCGGCGCTCACACGCGTCACTCCTTTCTGCCACTATATTTAAAGATTACTCATTTATTCGCAGAAAATGGCTGTTTCCCTTTTGTGAAAGCGCTTCTTTTTATTGACAAAATTCAACAATGACTTCGAATTGCAGCACATATTAAAAACCCCTGCATCAAAAAGATGCAGGGGTTTCAAGTGATGATGACCCGTACGGGATTCGAACCCGTGTTACCGCCGTGAAAGGGCGGTGTCTTAACCACTTGACCAACGGGCCTTATTGAAAATGGCGGAGAAGGAGGGATTTGAACCCTCGCGCCGCTTACGCGACCTACACCCTTAGCAGGGGCGCCTCTTCAGCCACTTGAGTACTTCTCCAGATGGCTCCACAGGCAGGATTCGAACCTGCGACCGATCGGTTAACAGCCGATAGCTCTACCACTGAGCTACTGTGGAATCATGGTGGGCCTGAATGGACTCGAACCATCGACCTCACGCTTATCAGGCGTGCGCTCTAACCAGCTGAGCTACAGGCCCATGATATGCAAATGGAGCGGGTGATGGGAATCGAACCCACGACATCAGCTTGGAAGGCTGAGGTTTTACCACTAAACTACACCCGCATTTCGCATGGGGCGGTTGATGGGAATCGAACCCACGAATGCCAGAGCCACAATCTGGTGCGTTAACCACTTCGCCACAACCGCCGCAATATATAATTGTTAACAAGGTGGCTCGGGACGGAATCGAACCGCCGACACACGGATTTTCAGTCCGTTGCTCTACCAACTGAGCTACCGAGCCTTGATAAATGGCGGTCCGGACGGGACTCGAACCCGCGACCTCCTGCGTGACAGGCAGGCATTCTAACCAACTGAACTACCGGACCATTTTGGCAATGAATTTAAATTTGGTTGCGGGGGCAGGATTTGAACCTGCGACCTTCGGGTTATGAGCCCGACGAGCTACCGAACTGCTCCACCCCGCGGCGATAAAATATGTATGGCGGAGGAAGAGGGATTCGAACCCCCGCGGGCTTTGACACCCCTGTCGGTTTTCAAGACCGATCCCTTCAGCCAGACTTGGGTATTCCTCCGTAATAAATGGTGGACCTTGTAGGACTCGAACCTACGACCGGACGGTTATGAGCCGTCTGCTCTAACCAACTGAGCTAAAGGTCCTTTAATAGCGGCGGAGGGGATCGAACCCCCGACCTCACGGGTATGAACCGTACGCTCTAGCCAGCTGAGCTACGCCGCCATGATCAATATGAATATAGAGATAACAAAGTGGAGCCTAGCGGGATCGAACCGCTGACCTCCTGCGTGCAAAGCAGGCGCTCTCCCAGCTGAGCTAAGGCCCCAAAAAGAATCGGGAAGACAGGATTCGAACCTGCGACCCCATGGTCCCAAACCATGTGCTCTACCAAGCTGAGCTACTTCCCGTTGTTATAATGGCGCGCCCGAGAGGAGTCGAACCCCTAACCTTTTGATCCGTAGTCAAACGCTCTATCCAATTGAGCTACGGGCGCATATCCTGTGTGTCTGCCAATTCCACCAACCTGGATCGGATGGTTGAAGCGGAAGACGGGATTCGAACCCGCGACCCCCACCTTGGCAAGGTGGTGTTCTACCACTGAACTACTTCCGCATAATATAATTGGCGATGCGGATGAAGGGACTCGAACCCCCACGTCTGTAAAGACACTAGAGCCTGATTCTAGCGCGTCTGCCAATTCCGCCACATCCGCATAAAAATGGTGAGCCATGAAGGACTCGAACCTTCGACCCTCTGATTAAAAGTCAGATGCTCTACCAACTGAGCTAATGGCTCTAAGACATTCTTAGATAAAAGCCGTTGATTTTCTTCTTTTCAGCAACTTTTATATTATATCATAAATTGATGGTGCCGGCAAGAGGACTTGAACCCCCAACCTACTGATTACGATTCAGTTGCTCTACCAATTGAGCTACACCGGCCCATTCAATATGAATGGTGGAGGATGACGGGCTCGAACCGCCGACCCTCTGCTTGTAAGGCAGATGCTCTCCCAG